>NZ_CP030085.1:1395240-1695240 GCF_003261235.1 Polynucleobacter paneuropaeus
CGATAAGTCCGCTACGAGTTTCTTAAGCCGGGTATTTTCCAGCTCTAGATCTTTGTACTTACGAGCCTGATCGACTTTCATGCCGCCGTAGATCTTGCGCCAGCGATAGTAACTTTGCTCCACCGTTCCCACTTCTTTACAAGCTTGAGCTAAGGTTTTGCCATTGGTGGTTAAAACATCGATTTGACGCAATAAGGTGACGATTTGCTCGGGTTTGAGACGCTGACCTTTAGCCATATTTAGCACTCCTTTAAGGTAGAAGATTATCAAAAATCCTCTCTATTGGAGTGGTACTAAAAATCAGGTCAGTTCAAGTCTGCATTTTTTACTGCACACAGCTTAGGTAACTCGCCTCATAGCGCAGGACGCATGCTTCACTAGGAGATCCAACGGTAACTGATCCGCCAGATTGATCGTACATAATTTCAGAGGCTAGCTGAGTAAATTCATTATTAAATGAATTTTGTAATGCTCCACCAGTACTATATTGAGCAGATGTTAAATTACTCGTACTTGTCGTACTACTAGATGACGCACTAGCCGTTGTATCGGTCACGCTGTAATTCAACCCTGATCCAGATAATCCAGACACTGTACCGCCACTATTAAAGATGCTAACGATGAGACCGCTACCTGCTGGAGTAAAGCCGCTACCACCAGAGCTGCCAGCATTAAAAGCAATATTACCCGTTTGAGTCGTCAAGCTTAAGGTTTGATTTGCAGTGCCATTACCTAAGGTAAAGCCTTTGGCAGTATAGGTTTGATCACCTGTAGTAGAGACATTTTCCTTAATGGTTACTGTGCCCACCAAATTGGCTGGAGTCGTATCAATGGCGCTATACAGCGCACCAGTGGCAGCATCTTGAGCGCCGGTAGAAGCAGTTAGGCTCTTAAGGGCAGCAATCCCACCCACCACATCATTAAAGATAATGCTGGGGGCCTCATTGGCTATGGTCACTGCCTTTACAAATAAATTATGTGTGCCAGCGACGGTATCGTTAATCGTACCGTTAAAGGTGATCGCTGGATCTTCTGATAACAAAACGCGGGTTGGGCCGTTACTACCGTTATCCCCTACCAATAAACTGCCGTTATAGATTTGAGTTAAGCGAGTGCTGATATCCGCATTTAGATTAATCGTATTGGCACTGACTGTTAAGTTAGACAAATTGTTACTTGATTGCGATTGATAGCTAGCATAGGTAGTTGGGCTATAGCTTTGTGTGCCTGTGTTGTATGTCTGGGTAGCAACTCCCACTTGGCCATTGAACGTTACTTGACCAGCTGTAGCGCTGAGCTCTAGGGATTGATTCGTAGTGCCAGCATTTAGCGTGCTAGCAAATGTAATGTTACCCGCGAATGACTTTAAGGTCGTACTGTTAGTAGAGTTGTTAATTGTCACAGCGCCGTTATAGGCCTGATTACCAGAGCTTGTAATATTGCTAGCTAAAACCACTGCACCATTTACCGTCAGGTTAGGCAGAGTGACGCCTGAAGTACTAAAGGTTCCTCCAGAAGAATTGAGCGCGCCAGTACCTAATGCAGAGCTTGAGCCAGCAATCAAGTTAGATCCTGACCCCAAGCTAGTGCCGCCGCTATAGCTATTACCGCCAGTAAGTGTTAATGCACCTGTGCCAGATTGGCTAATAGATCCAGTACCAGAAACAGTATTGGCAAAAGTAGTTGCAGTTGATCCAGTAAAGCTCAGTGTGCCATTAGCGGTGATGGCAGAAGTTGGTGTGAGGGAAGTTAAATTGGCAGCGTCATAGACTACTGTCTTAGTGGTTGGAATAATTACAGTGGCTACGTTGCTGAGTGTCGGAATAGCACCGCCAGCCCAGTTGGCACTGTTAGACCAACTACCTCCTGAGGCACCGGTATACGTTACTGAAGCTAGCTGAAGAATGGCGCCAGTTGTATTAATAGTCCCACTACCGGTAAGGTAGTAGTTTGCGGAATCAGCGCCAGTTAATGCTGGAGTGATCGTAATAGATTTACCAGTTCCTACATTGGTATCAGCAAAATTACCCGATCCCGTAACGCTAACAGTATCTCCGGTTTTAAAGCTGGTAGAGGAGGCATTTAATGTCAAACCAGAAACGTTGGTCGTGCCATCATAGGTTTTGCTTAAGCCAGCTACCGTAATATTGCTTGGGTTAATTCCCAAGGAAGAGACGGTTAGAGCACCAGATACCGTAATCGAATTACTAAAGTTATTGCTGACGATCGTTTTATTGGTGGCGCTCAAGGTGTAAGAGTCAACTTTGTAATTACCAGAGCCACTGGTAATGGTGCTCGTGCCAGTAGTAGAGACTGGGGTTAAAGTAAATGCAACGCTTCCACCGGAGCCGTCACTCATCGTTACCACGCTACCGGTGACAGTTGGAGATAAGGTGTAAATGGTGTTATTGGCTGAGTTCAAATATCTAGCTGAAGTAATGGAGTAACTAGGCGCAGTGCCGTAACTGGTTGCATTATTGGCAACCACTATGGCCAAAGTGTCAGCCGGCACAATTGTGAAATTTCCAGCTTGGTAACTAAACGTGTAGTTACCACCGTTAGCTGCAATTCCACCTGGAGTTAAGGTGTAATTGCTTCCAGCAGTGTTGACCGAAGGCGTACTACGAGAAATCGTCAGCCCAGTAGTATTGAGTACAGAAGTGCCCTGTCCAGCTACCCAGCCACTATAAATCACGCCACCGTAACCAGTGGGATCAGACTCAGTCACAAACTTTTGTGATGGCACGGCGGTTACCGTCAGAACTGCCGGAGTAACCGTAGCGGTATTTAGTGAAGTTCCTGCACTCGCGTTATAGGCAGTTGTAATACTATAGTTAGATAAGGTCGCTGTTCCTGTAGGACCACTAATAGCACTCACATAGTTACTACCATTCGCTGATACGTTGGCACTACTTAAAGTAGCACTCGTGAGTCCAGTCAAGGTCTCACCATTAACTAAACCGGTTGCTGCAACTGAAGTTGGCGCAATCACTGTGCTTCCGCTATAACTTCCAGTTACTGAAATACCCAATGGCGCTGCACTGAGGGTTGCTACGTTTTGCGTTGAAGTACTCGCACTGTTATAGGCAGCAGTAATCACATAGTTTGCCAGGTTGGCTGTTCCGGTTACGCCAGAAGCACTTATGACGTAGTTACTTCCATTGCTAGCCACATCTTTAGAGCTTAAAGTAACACTACTTAAGCCCGTTAAAGTCTGACTATTAAGCAGTCCAGTCGGCAGTACCGAGTTAGGTGTTATCGAATACAGGCCGTTATAGATACCGGTCACGGTAAGGCCTAAAGGAGCACCAGTCAAGGCAACAGCGTTGGTTGTAGTTGTACCTGAAGTGCCGTTATAGGCTGTAGTAATCGCATAGTTACTCAGGTTCGCTGTACCGGTTTTGCTATTAATTGCGGTCACATAGTTAGCACCATTTGTAGAGACATTGGCATCATTTACCGTAACACTGGTTGGCACCAAAGTTTGGGCGGTACCGCTAACGCTAACTAAACCAGTAACTGTGTAGGAAGTTGGTGCAATCGTCGTTGAACCTGAATACACCCCACTAATTACAATCCCGAGGGGTGCCTTATCAATCGTTGCCGCTACTGTGCCGCCAGTAAGGGTGTAATTAGCATTACTTAGCGTCAAACCATTGCTAGCAAAGCTGGTGTAAGCCGCAGCATTGGCGCTAGAGCTCGTTGCCGAACCACTACTAATGGTAGGCATGGCATCACCGTTATACCGTGTGCCACTTAAGGTGTAGGTATTGGCATTGGTAAATGCTGTCGTACCATCATAGGTTTTTGAGATGGCGGCGATATTTAAGACTGCTGGGTTTACGGTATAAGACCGTGAACTTGCCGCTGCATTAAATGCATAGTTAGTAGATGACAGACCGCTGGCGTAAGTCAGGCTATACGTCCCCGCATTTGATGAGGATGTCGGCGCATTGGTAATAGTCGCTATGCCCGATAGTCCAGTAGGCGATGCCGAGATCGCTGATCCTGTACCAGCACTATTGGTATTAAAGGTGTAGTTGATCGCTGGTGTAGCGCCATAAGTACTGGACTGACCAGAGGTAACAATCACATAGGCTTGGGCTTGATTCACTGCATAAGATACAGAACTAGCTGCTGCATTAAAGGCATAGTTCGTAGATGACAGACCGCTGGCGTAAGTCAGGCTATACGTCCCCGCATTTGATGAGGATGTCGGCGCATTGGTAATAGTCGCTATGCCCGATAGTCCAGTAGGCGATGCCGAGATCGCTGATCCTGTACCAGCACTATTGGTATTAAAGGTGTAGTTGATCGCTGGTGTAGCGCCATAAGTACTTGACTGACCAGAGGTAACAATCACATAGGCTTGGGCTTTATCAATCGTCAGCGTTCCCGTACTAGAGCCTGCAGATAATGCATAGATTGGCGAACTCAAACCACTCAAATAAGTCACCGTCGTATAGCTACCAGCATTAGCCGAGGAGTTTAGTGAAACGTTGGTAGCACTCGTTGTCGAGTTGGTACCTTTAAATAAGGCTGTGCCTGTCGCATTGACAGTCGCTGTATCAGAAGAAAGGTATGAAGTGCCAGTTCCATTAGCCAGCGTATTAAAGGAGTAAGTAATTGTTGGTGCTGAGCCATACGTTGGCGTATCGGAAGAGCCAAAGATGACATACATCGTAGGCTGTGTGCCGCGGTATAGAGCGTAGTAACCAGCGCCTGATGAAGGTAGGTCAGACGTTGTCTTGCCGTAACTGATGTTGTAAGAAGATTGACCGGCTACAAATGAACTTAGGTTAGTACTAGATAAAGGGGCACCAGAATACAAGGCAATGATCGCACCGCTACCTGCAGTAATCAAACTTGAAGCACTACTAGCCAAAACAATGTTGTTAGCAGTGCTAGAAGTTGCATCATTAAACCCTGCAGCTAATTTAATCGCTGGTGCTGAGGTGACAGCTGAAGTACTGGTAGTTGTAACGGCATTATTAACCGTTAAGTTACCAGTAATCGTTTGTACTAAGATCGTTCCGGTTGATGACAGGCCTGAGTAAGCTGTGCCACCAATGGTCATCGACCCAATGGTCAGCGCCTGGTTATTAGTAATGGAGAGTGCTCCAAGACCTGATCCTGAAGCAATCGTTGACAGCGTATTGGTAGCGCTACTCAAGGTAATTGCTTTACTGCCAACAAGCGCTAAGTTATAAGCGCTTCCACTGGAGGCAATAGCACCACTCACAGTAATAGCGCCCGCTGTGCTGCCCATTGTAGAGTCCGAGCCTAAAGTAATGGCGCCTGCATAAGTACCACCTGTAGCTGAACTATTAGTCAGTGCTCCTGCACTAGAGATACCAGTACCGTTTAAGGTTAAGGCATTTGCATAGGTCAATGTTTTGCCATTGAGGTCTAGTGCTGCACCACTGTTAACAGTAATGGCACTAGCAGCTCCACCAAAGGCAGCGGCATTGCCAGCTTGAAGCGTACCGCCCGTAATGGTAGTGCCACCCGTGTAGGTATTAGTGCCAGCTAGGCTAAGTACTCCAGAGGTATTACCACCCGCGGCAGTATATCCACTAGCTGTGTTGTAAGCCACTGCAGTAGAACCACCAATTGCACCACTGACTGCACTTAGAGGGGATTTAGAGTTAATTGTTAATGTAGTGACATTAGAAACCGTTCCGCCAATGGAGGCTTTACCGGTTCCGGAGTTGATGGTGAGGGCGTAGGAGTTTTGGGTGCTGGCTGCAGAAAATATAGCTGCACCAGATCCACCAACACCACCGTTATTACCATTGTTGATCGATCCGCCGCCGCCGCCGCCTGTATTAGTAACACCGCCAGCAGTTGAAGTTGTTCCAGTGCTGTAGCCACCGCCGCCAATACCACCAGTTGTAGCCCTCGTTGCACCAGAACTACCACCATAACCGCCACCAGCAACATATAAACCAGCAACACTGTTTAAGGTACCTGAAACACCAATATTCGAACCGGTGATTGGATTGAGAATACCGACGCCACCATTACCAGCTAACGTAGAAGTGCCATTGCCACCAACACCGCCTGCACCACCACCTCCGCCAGCACCGTAACCACCACTCCAGTTAGTCCAACCCCCTCCGTTATTACCTTGTCCGGAAGTGCCTAGACCGCATGTTGATACACTAACTCCGCAAGTTACGCTGCCATTGGTGTAATAGCCATCTTGATTGGGTCCGTTGGCAGAAGATCCACCACCAGATCCACCATTGTTACCTGCTGTATGGGTGAAGTAGTTCTGATTAGCACCGCCACCGCCACCGCCATAGGCTATGAGACCTAATGCCATTGTATTTCCGCCGTTATTACCGGTTGCGACATTGGATGAGGCTTGTGCTCCGCCACTACCAACGGTGATGCTATAGGCAGCTGAGGTAAGTATGCTAGTTGAGGTCAATACACCACCAGCTCCACCTCCGCCACCGCTACCGCCACCACCAGAACCTCCTCCACCTATCAACAGATACTGATAGTTTCCAGCTGTAGCATTCCAAATATAAGCTCCGGAACTATAAGAAATTTCTAAAGTGCTCGCGCCACTGCTTCCGTTGGTATTGCTACTAGTTACCCCGCTAATAGGGGCAATTGCTGTATAGGTATTCCATGAGCTACCACTATTGACACTAACTTGCCATAGACCTGAACCCATAAATTCAATAATCAACGGACCTAAAGATGAAGTTGAGCTATTCACCGCCCCCGCTATCGTCACTACTCCATTACCACTGTTAGCAGTTGAGGTAAGAGCAGTGTTAGCGCCTAGTGTGAGATTGCCACCATAGGTTTGATTGCCACTGGTAGTCACATTACCTGCAAGCGTAGTAGTACCGGTACCGGTAGTTGTTCCCACTGCAGACGCAGAACATCCTGCTGAATTAATACATAAGTAACCCAGAGCGCTTGTTCCACTATTAGCACCAATGATTCCACCAAAAGCTGTGGTGCCAGTACCGTTTGTTATTGATAGGCCATAGTAACTACCGGCTGTACTGTCTACAGTAGAACCAAAAGTAATGTTGCTATTAGTGGCAGTGAGTGCTGCATTAGCACCCAAGGTAACTGCACTGGTGTAGGTTTGCGTACCAGTAGTAGCAATAGAGCCACTTAAAGTACTTGTGCCAGTGACATACAAGTTTGCAGTATTGGTACTGTTGGTAATCGAGGCACCGGTACTCATCGATAAGGTTGATCCTAGAGTAACTGTGCCGCCATAAGTAAGATTGAGTATTCCTGAGGATCCGATACCTACTGCCCCAGTACCTAGCGCATTGCCACTACCCGCGTTGATGGTGCCTGCAGAGATCGTAGTACCACCGGTGTAACTATTGCTGCCGGAGAGGGTTGTAGTGCCAGTGGTGTTTTGGACAAGCGCTACTGTAGAAGTGCCGGTTCCATTGGTAATTGCACCTGTACTAAAGGTAGTGGCATTAGCGCCTGTTAAGGTGAGTGTGACTGGAGTGCCAGTTACTGTAGGGCCAGTGACATTGCCTGTAAAGGTAACACCCGAGGTATCGGCATTGTTAATGGTGCTGCTCGCTAATACGTTCATGGTGCGAGCACTACTAAAGGCAGCGCCAGTAGAGATATTAAGAGTGCCGCCATTAAGGTTAATAGCGCCGGAAGTGTTTCCTAAATTTGTATTAGAGCCTACCGATAAGGTGCCGGCAGAGATGGTAGTGCCACCGCTGTAGGAGTTGGTGCCGGAGAGGGTTAAGGTGCCAGTCCCACTTTTGACTAATGCAACAGTACCCGAGCCATTTTGAACTAGCCCAGAATAGGTAGTCGAAGTGTTATCCCCTCCAGCAGTTAAAGTAGAAGTTGTTCCTGATGAACTATTGGTAATAGTGCCAGTAGTTCCAGTAATGGAAGAAACTGTTGGTGAGTAGCCATAAACATCTAAAGTACCATTTACTGTTACCGCGGATGAGCCTATAGCATTGGCATTACCCAACTGCAAGGTAGATCCAGAAGCTATGGAAGTTATTCCGGTAAAGCTCGTATTGGCTCCGGATAAAGTAGTTGTTGCTGCGCCGCTCATACTGATCGTGCCAGAACCGCTGATGATTGCCGGTAAAGTAGCTGCACTCGTATTGGTAAAGTTTAGCGTACCATTATTGGTAATGGCTACTGCCGAAGTTGGCGCTAATCCTGCCATCGTATTGCTATAACCTACGGTTGTGCCCGTTGGAATAATCACTGTTGCAACGTTACCCAAGGTTGGGGCAACACCCGTGATGTTTGTTGTTCCAATGGTGCTAGTGGTCGTCCAGTTTGCACCGGTAGACCATAAGCCCCCTGCACTACCGGTGTAAGTCACCGATGCTAGTTGATTAACCGTCAGCGTTCCCGTACTAGAGCCTGCAGATAATGCATAGATTGGCGAACTCAAACCACTCAAATAAGTCACCGTCGTATAGCTACCAGCATTAGCCGAGGAGTTTAGTGAAACGTTGGTAGCACTCGTTGTCGAATTGGTACCCTTAAATAAGGCTGTGCCTGTCGCATTGACAGTCGCTGTATCAGAAGAAAGGTATGAAGTGCCAGTTCCATTAGCCAGCGTATCAAATCTGTAAGTAATTGTTGGTGCTGAGCCATATGTTGGCGTATCAGAAGATCCATAAATCACATACAAGGTAGGTTGCGTGCCACGGTATAGAGCATAGTAACCAGCGCCTGATGAAGGTAGGTCAGACGTTGTCTTGCCATAACTGATGCTGTAAGAAGATTGACCAGCTACAAATGCACTTAGGTTAGTACTAGATAAAGGAGCACCAGAATACAAGGCAATGATCGCACCGCTACCTGCGGTAATCAAGCTCGATGAACTACTACCTAAAATAATATTGTTAGTGGTGCTAGAAGTTGCATCGTTAAAGCCTGCGGCTAATTTAATCGCTGGCGTTGAAGTGCTTGATGATGTGCTAGATGTTGTAACAGCATTGTTCACCGTTAAGTTACCAGTGATCGTTTGTACTAAGATCGTTCCGGTTGATGACAGGCCTGAGTAAGCTGTGCCACCAATCGTCATCGACCCAATGGTCAGCGCCTGGTTATTAGTAATGGAGAGTGCTCCAAGACCTGATCCTGAAGCAATCGTTGACAGCGTATTGGTAGCGCTACTCAAGGTAATTGCTTTACTGCCAACAAGCGCTAAGTTATAAGCGCTTCCACTGGAGGCAATAGCACCACTCACAGTAATAGCGCCCGCTGTGCTGCCCATTGTAGAGTCCGAGCCTAAAGTAATGGCGCCTGCATAAGTACCACCTGTAGCTGAACTATTAGTCAGTGCTCCTGCACTAGAGATACCAGTACCGTTTAAGGTTAAGGCATTTGCATAGGTCAATGTTTTGCCATTGAGGTCTAGTGCTGCACCACTGTTAACAGTAATGGCACTAGCAGCTCCACCAAAGGCAGCGGCATTGCCAGCTTGAAGCGTACCGCCCGTAATGGTAGTGCCACCCGTGTAAGTATTAGTACCAGCTAGGCTAAGTACACCAGCTGCACCATTTGATCCGGTATATCCAGTAGCCGTGTTGTAAGCCACTGCAGTAGAGCCACCAATGGCACCAGTAACTGCACTAGTAGCAGCAGTAGAGTTAATCGTTAGCGTAGACACATTAGAAACGGAACCACCAATCTTTGCCGCACCTGTACCGGAGTTGATGGTGAGGGCGTAGGAGTTTTGGGTAACAGCATTCCATGAAATTACAACAATTCCTGAGCCGCCAGCCCCAGATGGCTTTGCTGAAGCCTGGGCTGCAGTAGTACCGCCTGTAACAGATCCACCACCACCACTGCCAGTATTAGCAGCGCCGGAACTTGCAAGAACTGTAGTGTAAGAAGACCCATCTGAACCACCACCTCCAATACCACTTCCCCCTAAACCTATGCAGCTTGTGCAGGTGCCCTGCCCAACCGAACCGCCTCCGCCCGCTGCGAAATAGGTTGAACCGCTATTTACAGTAATAGAACTATTTGATATTGCTATAGCAAGGCCTGAGCCGCCAGCGCCAGCGTTTGTAGTTCCTGTATTTCCACCCGCACCTCCTGCGCCACCGCCGCCGCCACCCAAATAGAGACTGTTAGACCCACCATTACCACCCGCATTGGCATAGTACGTGCCAATAGTGGTTGAACCACTAGCGATAGCACCTTGATTATTTCCGATATTGGATCCCTGACCACCGCCACCAGAACCACCAGATGCCGCACCCGTAGTGGCGGGATAAAGGAAGCTGCCACCACCACCGCCGCCTAGAGCAGTTAGAGGTCCGACTGTAGAACTTTGTCCATTATTTCCAACGCAACAAGTTCCAGTATTGGAATTAAGTGCTGCACCACCAGAACCTACACTAATACTTACCGCATTAGATACAAGGAAAGAATTAAGGCCTTTTGAGTTTGCAATAATGACACCGCCAGCTCCACCACCACCGCCACCGCCAGCATATTCACCTTGACCTCCGGAACCACCACCACCAACAATTAATAGATTGACATTGATAGATGTAGAGCTCGGCGTCCAAGAATACGATCCAGGGCTTCCGGTGCTGTAGGCAATTGAAGGTGGGCTTGCCAGCGAAGATGCAGAAGAATTGAAACTGACGCCAGCATTAGAGCCAGTAGCTTGATAAGAACTACCGCTGCTGTCACTGATGTAATAAGCCCAAGTACTTCCACCATCAGCACTAATCTCCCAATAGCCTCCTCCCAAAAACTTCAGTATTCCTGACCCTGTAATAGTGCTCGAATTCACTGCCCCCGCTATCGTCACTACTCCATTACCACTATTAGCAGTTGAAGTTAGTGCAGTATCAGCCCCTAATGTGAGGTTGCCACCATAAGTCTGATTACCACTGGTCGTCACATTACCTGCAAGCGTAGTAGTACCAGTACCAGTAGTAGTGCCTACAGCAGATGCGGAGCATCCAGTAGAGTTAATACATAAGTATCCTAGTGCACTAGTAGCGCTGTTAGCGCCGACTACTCCACCAAAGGCAGTCGTACCTGTACCGTTGGTAATCGATAGGCCATAGTAACTACCCGCAGTACTGTCTACAGTAGAGCTAAAGGTGATGTTGTTATTGGTAGTAGTAAGCGCTGCATTAGCACCCAAGGTAACTGCACCGGTATAGGTTTGGGTGCCGGTCGTAGTAACAGAGCCATTCAAAGTACTTGTGCCAGTGACATACAAGTTGGCTGTATTAGTACTGTTAGTAATCGAGGCACCGGTGCTCATCGATAGGGTTGAGCCTAAAGTAACTGTGCCGCTATAAGTCAGATTGAGTATTCCTGAGGATCCGATACCTACTGCCCCAGTACCTAGGGCATTGCCACTACCAGCGTTGATGGTGCCAGCAGTAATCGTAGTGCCACCGGTAAAGGAGCCGTTACTACCAGATAGCGTTAGTGGTGAAGTTCCGTTTTCTATTACGCCAGTCACGTTAGAGCCAACTGCTGCGCTAATGGTCGTGGTGCCTGTGCCAGAACCTGAGTTGGTGATCGTACCGGTGTTGTTAATACTAGTGGTCGATACCGTAATTGTTCCTGAGCTATTGTTATTGAATATGACGTTACCAGTACCAGTGCCACTGATACCACCCGATATAGTCAGGGTATTGTTGCCACTATTGGTAAAGGTAGTGCCTGCGGTGGTAATCGCACCACTCAGCGTTAAAGCAGAATTACTACTCGATTCAGCAATACCAGTCACGTTAGAGCCAACTGCCGCGCTAATGGTGGTCGTCCCTGAGCCAGAACCTGAGTTGGTAATCGTACCGGTGTTGTTAAGGGAGCCTGTAGCAAAGGTAATCGTACCGCTCGAAGCACCTTCACTAATGACTAAGTTATTGGTACCAGTCACACCACCACTAAAGGTAGTAGAGATCGCAGTTCCGGTATTACCAATGGTTAATGTTCCAGAGGTACCAGAGGACAGCACAATGGCATTGCTAAAGGTCAAACCAGTAGTGGCTACTTGTAGAGTTGCACTTGTATTACCACTAGAAGCGCCTAAAGTTACCGTACTAGAACCTAAGGCAGAAGCTGAAGTAGAGGCTACTAAAGTGCCTGCGGAGATGGTAGTGCCGCCGGTGTAGGTGTTGACGCCGGAGAGGGTTGTAGTGCCAGATCCAGATTGCGTGAGCGCAACTCCTGAACCTCCTAACTTTGCTGAGATAGTTGCTGCGTTGCCACTAGTATTGGTAAAAGTATAAGAAGTGGCAGTTAATGTTCCCGAACCAGTAATTGAACCGCCACTGTTTCCGACAGTAGCACTCCCAACGGTCTGGTTATAAGAGCTAAGGGCTAATGTGCCGCCATTTACAGTCACGTTGCTTCCATAACCAAAGGCACCAGTACTACCTGTTGTGGCAACACCTGCAGTGATTGTTCCACTACTAACTGTTGTCGTGCCAGTGTAAGTATTTGCGCCTGAGAGCGTAATATTTCCGCTACCTGCTTGGGTGATAGATCCTACTCCAGAAATGACACCTGACAATGTAAGGCTGCTAGAACCCGAGAATGAAACGATGCCTGCATTAGAGATTGCATTACCTAATGATCCAACATTTGCAGTATCGAAATAAATTGTAATTCCAGTAGGAATAATAATTGCTCCGATATCACTAGTATTACTTGAAGTCGGAGCATAACCTAGACTCCAAGTCCCCGTTGACCAAGTTCCTCCACTTGCTCCTATATAAGTAGCATCAACAACATAGCGTGTATAAGAACTGCAACCTCCAAAATTACATAGTACTGGGGGGGCGTTTGATACTGCTGCATACCCCCAAGCTGAAGACGAGAATGTAAAATTAGTTAAATTACTGCTGGTAGATAACTGAGCTGTAGTTAATCCCACCGGCCACGTACCGCTGCCAGAAGTGTAACCGAATGCAGCAATAGTAGGATTTTTAGTAATATCATAAAAGCCATTATTAAAGTAGGAATTTACTGATACAAAAGCATTCATAAGGCCAGCTACAACACCAACTGCACTCGATCCTGTGCCCGGAGAAAATGTTCCAGAATAATAAACATTACTAATCTTATTACCCCAGTCACGCCCGATTAAACCGCCGACTCTAAAGGCGCTAGCTCCAGTAGTAACGTTTCCTGTAGCGTAAGCATTCGTTAGGGTATGTGTACAGGAATCACAGGCATTACTACTAATAGAATAGCCAAGATCGCCAATGAGACCCCCAACCCCACTAGAATTACTGCCAACAGTAACATTTCCAGTAGCAAAAGCATTAGTTATTACGGAAGAGCCTTGATTGACCGATAAACCGATCAGCCCGCCAATATAAGTGGAACCGTTGATAAACGTAATATTACCAGTCGCATAAATATTATTTGTAGTACTTGTCCCATAAAATTGCCCCACGACGCCACCAACATAAGAGGCCGCTACTCCTGAAATAGCCACAGAAGAATAGGAATTATTGAGGTTTACAGTTGCAGTATTGTTAGGATACATTTTGCCAACTAAGCCGCCTGCGGCATAAGTCGTGCTTGTCGAAATGGTTCCAGCCACTCCAATATTACTGAGCGAACCGCCACTCATATATCCAATAAGACCATCATATTTGTTTGTAGCACTGTCGCTAATTGATAGGCCTGAAACTTTATGCCCCAAACCATTAATATTGCCCCAAATTCCAGAACTACTTGCAACGGGTGCAGCGCTATAGCTCCCCGTAAAGGTGAGGTTTCCTCCTAAAATATAATTAGTACCTCCTGAAATGCCAGTAAATGCAGCTTCAGAATTAATAACGGTGTAAGTACTTCCCCCGATAGTGATCGTTCCGCTTGTATTAGCATTGATCTGACCATTAAAACCAGTAGCAGCACCTGTATTTAAAGTTGTGCCAGAGGAATAGAAAGAGTTGCTAACTAAATAACCAGTAGTTAAGCCCCCAGTTGGACTGCTTGCCATACCCATCAGTACTAATCCCCCTGATGCATAACCAGTAACAGAGCTTGAGCTAGGATTAAGCGCCAAAGAACCAGTCGAATAAACTGTCATTGATCCCGTGGTAGTTGATGTTCCTACATAAATGTTGTAACCCGAGTTCAAGGTCAAGGTATTGGCTGACCATCTAACTGCATCGTTGATATAGATATTGCCAGCTGTACCCGATGAAGTTGCTGTACAGCTTGCATTAGTGCAAGTATTAGCAGCGGTAATAGTCACCGAGTTATTTACTAAAGCGGCTGTTAAGGCATCGCCAGTAATATTTCCACCCGATGAGGCAACATAAAAATCATAGGGATCTATCAGCCAAGTTCCTGCTAAACCATTGAAACTTGCTGATGAGATATTTGCGCTGTTAGCGACATTCAATGTTTGACCGGAAGTCTCAATAAAGCCGCCGTTACCACTAGCACCTAATGCTTGTGCAGATAAAGCACCTGCTACTAAATTTCCGTCACCCCAAACCAGCACATTACCGCCATCACCACTAATCGTGCTGTTAGCAGTCATAGTGCTATTAGCATCAATCGTAGTGCTTGCTGAAGTAGGCAGTGCAATGACTGATGAGAGAGTAGGCAGGAGCGCATCTTGGGTTGCACTACCTGAGAGTGGACTTGCTTGGAAGTCGCGACCGATGATGATGTTACCGCCGCCGAGTGTGCCGTTTGCTTCCACTGTGGCACCAATGAGAGTTGTGCTAATAAGACCGGATTGCGCAATCGTTCCGCCTAAACCAGCCCCACCGTTCGTCTGGATGTATCCCGTATTTTGATAGGCGCCTGCTGGGGAGCTCAGGATGATCAAACCGCCAGTATCGGCATTGGCTTGAATCGTTGCTGCAGTATTGAGTGTGGTGTTACCAGCGATGTAAATTTGGCCGGCTTGAGAATTGAGTGTTACTTGGGAGGTGCTTGCTGCCGCGTTGGCAGTGATGAGAGAGGTGCTATCTAATGCGGTGTTGCTAGAAAGAATGTTGCCTGAATTTGGACTACTACTGCTTGAAGGTGTGAAATTGACTGCTGCCAACAAGGTAGCAACTTGGGAGTTGATCGAGGGTGGCGCCAAGGTTGAACCAGAACCAATACCGTTAGCTACACCAATTTGAATCACTCCAGCTTGACTATATCCATCACTAGAAATTAATCCACCAGTAAAGGTATTGGTATTTTTAGCAGCAATAATGACCGTGCCACCGATACTAGTTTTACCCAGTGCATCGACAATACCTTGGTTATTAATGTTGCCATTAACCGAAACAATATTGATCGTCCCACCACTTTGACCATTAGCAGAAATATAAGTGCTGTTATTGGTGGCACTACTTATTGAGCTACTACCAATATTAATATCACCGCTAGCGATGATATTAATAGCGCCACCATTTGAAGTGTAAGTTGTGTCATCCGCATTTAATGCAGAAGTTGAATTACTCTGACTATTGCTTCTATTAACTCCGTTACGACGGTTATTAGCAGTAATCATATTGGCTGAAGTTAAATTGCTTGAGCTCGAATTATTACTACTATTACCGTTGGAATTAATATTACCTAAAATATTAATAATGGCGCCGGCTAAATAGATTGAACCGTTAGAGCCGGTAGTAGTGTTAAGAGATCCATTGACATTAATAGTTTGCGCTACGGCATAGACCTGGCCTACTGCAATGCTGCCATCCATCGTGATCGTTCCACCTGAGGCATTTAATGTCAATGCAGTATCGGCAGTGGAATACACGCTCGTACCAGCCAAAAATTGAATGAGGGGTACAGAGCTCGTAGTGCAATTGCCAATACCAGCGCAGCTTGATGCCGTTGCATCTAATGTGACATTGGTAGTCATTAAGGCATTAGACAGAATTGTGGCCGCAGTACTATCAATGATGATTGACAGAGGGTCTGTTAACCAATTGCCGGTTTTACCCTTAGGCGCAGTGGTATCAACTACCAAACCTTTGCCATAGATGACTGTGCCAGCAGAGCTTGTATCAATGTTGCCACCGTTACCCGCAATTGCACCGCCATTGGCTTTAAAGAGGCCTGCTACAGAGGTGCTGATAGTTGACCAAACCTGAATTGATCCGCCGTTACCATTTTGCGTTGCCGAAGCATCTACTAAAGCGCCTTGTGAAACTGTCACATTGCTAGCATTGACTTGGCTTTGCGAAGCGTTTTGAGTGGTCTTACCAATCAAAATTTGACCACCAGCAGTAGCACCAGTAGCAGTCGTTTTTGATGCGGTATTGAGGTTCACTTGATTGCCAGAAATCGTGATATTGCCACCATCAGCTTGTGCTGAATTGGCACTCACAGTACCACTTTGATTCACTGTGCCAGCGGTTAAAAATACTTTTCCACCTACTGTAGAAACAGTATCAGCGCTAATCGTGCCAGTATTATTAATCACCGAGGCTTTTAAATTAGAAGCTGCATTAGCAGCAATAATAATTTGACCACCTTCAGTTTTAATTGCATTTTTATTGCTGATTAAACTATTAATCGCTGATGCATCGACTGTGATATCGGTTAATTGAGAGCCATTAAAAGATAATGTTACTTTTGTGCCAGAAACTAATGCAACCGTATTACCGCTAGAAATATTAGCAATTAATACACCTTGATTTTTAACTTCAGGCGCCATTAATGCAATATAGCCATTAACACCATTAGCAGTAATTGTGCCTTTATTAATGACTTTTCCAGATTCGCCGCCTGAGAAACTCATTTTCCCAGACATGTAATCAGAATCTTTAATATTCATGGTGGTCGCAACTAAACCACCAGTATTCACCTCAGCACCTTTTCCAAACACTACTCCGTTTGGATTAACAAAGATCACTTGACCATTTGCATTCACGGCACCATTGATCATCGATTGACTAGCGCCATTAACACGATTGAGTGTTGAGGCACTACTGTTGGGTTGATTAAAGTTCACCGTGGCATTTTTGCCCACATTAAAACTATCCCAATTAATCACAGCACGTTGAGTACTCTGATTGATGTTCATGACATTGCCGGTTTGGCTAATGTTGGCCTGTCCTGCGACCACTTGACCATTGGTCGGTAATGCATTGGTAGCTGGGGCGGCAAAAGCACTAGGTACTGTTAGCAGTGTTGCACTCAGAAATACGCTAGCCATGACCGTTTTGCGAACACTCACCCCATGCCCATCATTGCGATGTGCATGCTTCTTACTCAACAAGAAAGAAATCCCCAAATTGCGGGAGGTATTCGACAAAAGCAGTAGCCCCAAATTAAATTGATATGAATGGATTATTTAGGGGTTGGCAATAAGCCTCAACCCTCCGATCGGAGGGTTTTGCTAAATATTTTTAATATTTTTTGTGCTGAGTTGAAATTTTTCTTTTGCTCTCATGACAGCATTGCTGATGCGCAATAGTATGAGGGTGATTTTTTAAAACGGAATGCTTGCCCTGACCCAGGCCTGCATTGTTTTATAGGAGTTATCGACGTTTAGCTGCTGACCACTCGAGTTATATAAGGGGTTGTTACCCACCCTGAAGGCCAAAGAGGCACTGACTACTGCCCTCTCATAAAAATACTTAGCAGAAAAACCTGCATCACCTAGCTGGTAATTGTTATTGGCATTAGTCAATCCTTGCCAGCCCTTATAAAGGTTAACGTACTGCTGCACTATTCCTAAATCACCAAAGGCTCCTACTTGCCAGCTCTCATTAATACGGTGCATGAGTTCTGTTGAAAAAATTGCTCCTTGGGAGCCGCCACCTTGGGATGTAGGGTAGGCGCGCACTCCATAAGCACCACCTAGATAGATTTGCTCTGAGGAATTGAGGTTCTTACTGGCCAATTGCCCATACACTGAATTAGTCCACGTAGTTTCTGGCAAAAATGAGAGGTCTTGCGCATGGCTCAAGCTAAAAGTCCACTTGGAATAGGGCCCTGCTGTTCCTACGCCATTTTGATCTGCTTGCGACTGACTTAAATCACGAATACCTAAATTGCCAAATACATATCCGGCTGAATAATTAACAATCGAACCATCGCTCATCGCCAAATCACCATTGATACTGGCATTTGAGGCTGTAACTTGATAACTACTGAGCGTACTAACGGGATTAGTCTGTACGTTGTTGTATGAGCGATTCTCAATGCTCAGCTTGGCTGTCGAGTTTCCGCCTTGACTACGCTGTAATGCATACGTAGCATTTGCTTGGAATGTCGCTGCAGAACCTGCCGATGGTGTTGAAGTCCAATTGGGCACTGTCATGTATTGAAGATATGAACTTTGCACACCCACTTTCCAGCCATCATATCCAATGGGGGCAATATAGTTACCCACCACATAACCAGAGCCTTGAGATTGAATCACATTTAAGTTCACTTGATCACCAATGCCTGATAGGTTATTCAAACTCAAACTGGCAAGGGCTTGCGTAGCGCCGGTACTAGCAGAGCCATAATTACTGAGCGCTGCTTGCCCACTAAACCAAGGAGTGTCTGATAGCTTGACCTTGAAATTACTCAGACCAGCATCACTCCCAGTCTCGAAAGCGCCGGTTGCAGAAACTCCCGGGGTCTCATTTAGCAACAACATGGCACGCTCAATCGGTTTGGTATTGATATAGACTTCGCCGGCAACACCATGGGTGATATAGGCTTTGGCGCGATCTTCTGAAAAACGAGACCTTGTTTTACCAGCAGTGTCGACAGGCTCCACAATCACTGAACCCATCTTACCTTCTAAGATTTTGATCAGCACTACGCCATCTTTAATTTCTTGAGGGGGTAATGTTGCCTGGGCGATCCTACCTTTAGCAGCATAAAAATCTTGAACTGCTACTGCAGCATCTTGTAGCTCACCAATATAGACAGATTTACCAGTCCAAGGCTTTACAACTTGATCTAGCGCAGATGCAGTGAATAGCGTATTGCCTTCAAAGACAAAACGTGACACTGCAATTTGCTGCCCTTTCTTTTCTACCGGAGTCTGCTCTGGCTTGGGTGGCTGAACCAAAGGAGCCTGTGACTCACGCTGCAATTGCAAATCGAGTTGGTTTTGTAGTGCGCCTGCATCGGGAGCAGCCTGAGCCAATACCCATGAGCTAAGCCCCACACCAACCAACGCAATGAAAGCTCTTAGTAGTGCTTGGATACAAAGTGGAAATGGCTTCATCTAATTTAGAGACTCAGGTTATTCAATCGTTATCAGAACGTCGATGCCCTTGCAATTACTTGCTGTGGGCATCGCTGAATTGAATTATTTCTGCAAGAGGTGATCTTGATAACCCTACGAAAGTAGGGATTTGGGGGAAGTCAAAGAATTAAGGGGCGATATAACTATATAGATATCGCGAGACTGTCTTCTTAGCTATGCAAAAGACTGGTATTAAGCGCAATGAGCTCTGCAAGTGAGCGAAGGCGTAACTTATACATCACTTCAGATTTGTATTCTTTGACGGTTGGTAGTGAAATTCCTAACTCATCTACCAGCTCTTTATTGCCATACCCTTTTGCCAACAGCTCAAAGACTTGACGTTCACGCGGTGATAGCGTTTTGAGAGCCTCAGTGAGTTGAGACTTGCGAATCAGTTCCTGCATCGCATTGGTATCTTGCTCGATGGCTCTAGCGACCGTACTTAAGAAAGCTTCCCGGCTAAAGGGCTTTAGCAAGAAATCAAACGCGCCATTTTTAAAGGCTTTGACAATTTGCTCATCTGAGCTTTCACCGCTAATAAAAATAATCGGGATCTTGTGCCCTTTATCAATGAGCTCTGCCTGCAATTGAATGCCTGATTGCTTTGGCATGCGCATATCAGTGATTAATACTGCTGGCACTAGAGGCTTAAATTCTAGTAAAAATTGTTCAGGACTAGCAAAAGAGAAAATGGTATAGCCGCAAAACTGCAAAGCTCGCTCCAGATCAGAGCGTAACTCATCATCGTCTTCCACCAAAAAGATGTATTTTTTCGAATTCATTTTCTGCTTGATTAATTCATTTGAACCTATTGAAATACATTATGACCAATGAACCCGGTTGCACATACCCTGCGAACGAAGGGAAGGTATAGCGTTAGATTGCCATCACGCTTCCATTACCCCCTAACTGACTTTTCACCAGGAGGAATATCCAGGGAAAAAGTGACACCGCCATGATTTGGCAGATTCTCAAATGTCAAAGAGCCTTGATGGCGCTCGGCAATATAGTGAGACAACCAAAGCCCAATCCCCGTTCCAGAAGATTTAGAGCTTGCAAATAAGCTAAACAATTTATCTGCCTGTTCTAGCCTGATTCCCAAGCCATTATCGGTAACGCAAAGTTGATACCGCCCTTTCTCGTCATATCTACTTTCAATATGAATCATTTTTCTCTCTTTATCTAACGAATCGAGCGCTTCAATTGCATTCGAGATTAGGTTAGCCACCACTTGGCGCATCAAGGAGTCCCACACGATGATAGGCTCTGAGGCGCGCAGATCTAACTCGATCAGAATCTTCGATTTTCTAGCTCGGTCGGCATAAAGAGATGCTACGTCCTCAACGAGCTTATCTAAATTAATAGATGCAGCAGCATCCTTGCCAGACTGAAATAGTTTTTTTAGGCTAATAATAAGATTAGCTGCAGAATGATTAGCCTTGAGAATGTTATTCATGGAAGACTTCAGGTCCTCTAGATTGACATCGGGGCGATTTATTTTATCAATCACCTCATCACTATTGAGCTCGATTCTAGCCAAAAATTGATTGAACTCATGGGCTAAGCCTGCCGATAAGGCGCCCGTCTCTACTAAAGCGTTTTTATTAGATAAATTTTCAATCAAGATATCTTTTTCTTGAAGTAGATTTTGAATCTGCGCATCCCTAGCCTTCACCTTCATTGCGTTATGGGAAAAATTCTCCATCCAGTGCATTAGGATTAATAACTGGAGAAACACAAACAGAGCGCCTCTTAAAAAGCGAGCAGAAACATCAAACTGTGAAATCTCAGCAATCGTAAATCCCAAAAATACACCTTGGCGATTAACCGCAAAGATAAATGCCATCCACATAAGAAAAATAGTAATGAATATGACACTTCCAGAGCGGATCAGATTGAGCCATATCGTTGGAAATATTTTGCTACTAGCGGTAGCTTCTATCACTATCCAGCCCAAAAGACAAAGAATGAATATATGAGCACCAAGTGAGCGGTCCAAATAGTTTCCACCTTGTCCAACAACTAAAAAAGTAAGGAAAAATAGGATTACACATCCTACGCTAGCCAGGATAATCCTCTTTGACACTCTTTTTCGAAGTGCCATAAAGTAAAGGGGCTGACACAGCATTGCTAGGCCAAAGGTAAAGTAGCCTAAAAATAATAATTTCTTAAAAAGCGAGGGTGGGAGTTCTTCGAAAAAGCGATACGGATCTAAATTATTGCCAAAGAATATATAGGCTACGACAACTAAACCTGCGCCTATAAAACCAATAAAACTGGCAATAGACATGAAATAAAAACTCTGGTTTCGCTCAACCCCTTTGGATAGCTGAATTCCTGAAATCAACATTGACAGCAGAATCAATGCTAGTGAGGCGTAATAGAAAGATAGGTACTGAGACATTCTAAGACTTGTCTATATGAATTTTTGAATAAAGCATCAGAATTGATACCCCAGACCCAAAAGCAACCTAGTAGTTTGCGCCGATGTCGTTACAGATGCATTGATTGTGCGACCTGAAGAGACAATCGTTCTTGTCGTAGTCTGAGCATCATAGGACGAATAATTGGCCTCGCCAAACAGATAAATTGAATCATATACAAACTGCTTATAACCAAGGCCCAATAAGTAGCCGCTGAAGTTAGGGCCTGTATTCGAATTATTTACTTGCGTCTGCTTGCCCACCTTGAGGTATAGCAAGCCATCCTCAATTTGAAGGCCAGGGGAAATAAAAAATCCGTAGTTATATAGGGACGTTACTCCACTCACAGTAGTATTTTTATTTAAAGCCTGAATTTGGAGTTGTTGTGTGAGGCCATTAGAAGGAGAAATATTGGCGCCAATTCCAAAATAGTAGTTCTGCGCAATATTGAAGTTATAACCTGCAGTGAGAACTGCCAGAGTATGACTGGATCCACCTGAACTAACGCTAGATGGAATCACTGCCCCATTGAGCGTCAACGAAGAACTAGAAGATGTGTTGACATCGCGATATCCAAGGCCTAAATCAGTATAAAAACCTTCAAATTTAGAGCGTGTTTGGTCTTGCCCCTTAGCGGCAACTGGTAGGCAAACTACCGCCATCAATAATAAGAAAGGAGTAGACCAAATTCTACGCATTCTTGAATATAAACACTAAATGAGTAAGCCTCTAGTCTGAGGAAGGAGGCTTGTATTTAATACCCTACGATCGTAGGGTATATAGATTAAATCTTTCTAATAAACCTCTACAAGTAACTCATTGTTGGTGTGAATCCAAAAGCATCACTATAGGTAATGTGCAGTAATCGCCTACACACTTTTTGGCACACCAACCGTTACTTTAAGTAACGCTTAAATGACCAAATCACACCTTTAGCCTCAAAAGCTAACTTTTGTGACGTTTAGGTCCTGTTTAGGTTCTCTGGTTATGAGAGTAGGCGAGCGTTACTTAAGGTAACGCTTAAAAGACAAAACCCCCATCATTGCTGATGAGGGTTTGCTTTTCTGGTGGGCCCACCAGGACTTGAACCTGGGACCAAAGGATTCCGGTTTGTGTAGCTTTCACTACTCCCTGGACTATGCCTTCATCATATCGATTGCTCGACTTAGATGGGTGCCGTCTAGTCTCTACACCTTCAACAGCACTTTCACGCTGAAGCTTGGCTCGGCGTTAGCTTGTGCAGCTTTTGGCTGCATTTAGCTTTCTCCGAATTTGACACCATCCCTTATGCAGTTTCCACGCATAAGGCACAACTTTCGCTATGAGTCCTCTGCTCTAACCAACTGAGCTATAGGCCCTAAAACTTTACGTTTACTACACACCTTACTGCTGGTGTTTACCACTTCAAAACCACACTAAAACCGCATTTACTACACACCTCGGTTTTTGCTCTGGTGTGTAAGCGGTGTGTAAGCAATTTTAACTACCTAATCCACCACTAAGCTCTTGAATCTATTGAGGTCTTTGTTACAAGACCCCTAGGGCTTCTTTCTTATGAGAGCAGATATCCAAAGAAAACCTCTAGCATTTCAAGAGGTTACGTCTCTTAAATATCGGTGTGTGAGCTTTTGTGTGACTAGATTAACAAGATCACAACAAACACTTTCTCACTCTTTGGTTTTCGAAACCACAGGATTTTTGGAGCAACCATCCAACACTTCGTTGCTCCAAAGTGGTTTAGAGCTACTAATCATCGTCTTCACCCTCTTCATCGTCATACTCATCAACCCAGTCATAGGCAACTTTAAAACCTTCCCGATCTGGTTCACCTTGCCCGGGTAGAGGCTCACCCTCCTCCGCCATCTTAATTGCGTCTCTTTGATCGACCTCCTCTTTTGCCCATGCTAACCAACTCTCATGGTCTTCATTTGCCTTGCGAATACTCTCATTAGATTGAACCTCTACAATGAATCTTCTAATCTTTTGCAATTGATCCCATTCTTGAGAAATAGCACTTAACTGCTCCCACTTCCATTCTTTGACTTTAATAGCCCAAGCTCTGTCTAGTCTTTTTTGAGTTCGAATCTTCTGCTCAAGTTCGCGCTTTTCTCGCTCCTCTCTGGCGGCCCTTGCTTCAACAGCCATTTCGCCAAAAATAACTAAAGTCTTTCCTAGCTGACTTTCTAAGCTAGCCCTAGATGTATCTTTAATCGTTCTTCTTCCGTAAAGATCATCATGGGATAGATGAAGCTCTAACTTTCCACCTGATCCATATTCAATAGTTTCATAGTAGTCATGACTAGTACCGTTGTGAGACCAAGTTTTCTTCTTTTTAATTGGCTTATCAAGCTTTGTACTTGCTTCGTATAAAGAGACAGAATACTTCTCATCATCTTTGATAAATCCAGTGACTTCTGGGTTTGAATATCGCTTGTATTCAAACGTGTCATAACCGCTCTTCTTAAGCTCAGTTACCAAGGTTTGCAAGACCCTTTTCACCCTTCCTATACTTTTAGGTGATACATCTACAGCAAAGCCTTGTTTAGATGCTGTTCGACCAAATTTAGAAACACTATCAACATTAAAGTTCTCAAATGTTTTATCTACAGCAGCATCAAATCTATTGCCTTTATATATCTCCCAAATAGGCGTTGCTGACTTTTCTAAATTGGCCCTAGCAAGTATTTTTGCCTTCTCAATGGCATTTACGGTGAACGATGGTTCATGTTCATTCCACCAGGGCTCTAGAGGTTCCCTTTCAGGAACCTCCACCCCATGCTGCACTTTTGCCCAATACCCAAGCTTAGGTTTTGGCACCCCATAGGCTTTGCACCACTTTCCGAGCCCCACATCTGATATACCCAGTAACTGAGCTACTTTTGTCGTGGGCTCAACCCAAAGCATTTCGTAAATCTCAGTTCTTGTGTAGCGGTCTTTTTCCATAGAATGTCTCCTAGGTTTCAAGCTTTACTCAACTGGTACTACATCGCTAACTTATTTTTTTCTGCTTTCCCTCCAAAATCTTTGCTAAGCCAGGCATCTCTTTAGCAATTCGCTCCTTATGAGCTGCCTTAGACTTATCAATAAATTTTGTTATTTGCTCTTTTGCTTTATCAAAGTTTAGGCTGAAATAATCACCCAATAACCTAATTGCGCGATCTTCAAATGCTGCATCAGCAGGAATCTTTGCAAGAACATAGCGCCTTCCATTTTGCTTTATACAGGCGAAATATTCAAAGGTCACTTGCCTATCTTTCTCGTAGCACAAGTCCTTGTTAAGAACAAACTGTGCAAGAGGTAACTCTTCACGCGCTTGACAATACTTCCATGCCATATCCAAACTATCTTTAGCCAGCTGCTCCCTCTTCGCGCTTGCTACTGGATCAGCCCCAATTGAACGCATTTGCTCAATTCCACCACTTTGTTGAATATAGTCACAAAATTCATCCACTGAAATTTCATTAGCTATAGCTGCCTCGATTACACGGGCATAGACATGTGCTGTTTTACGATCTGTACGGGTTATGTAACGAACCAATATCCCTGCATCAGAGCTATTAGATTGAACCCGAATTCTGTAAGTGTGAAGCATCTTGTGCTTCATCTTTCCCAATAAATCCTTTCTATCAGGAGCAACTGCCAAAGATTTATACAGGACAAATATTTTTGACAATAACTCATATAAAGCCAATCGACCACCGATAACATAGTGCGTAGTAAATTGCTCGTGCTCAAGGGCCAAGTCATCTGCTTGCGCTACTAAAGTCTTAGAAATAACCAATTTGGTCGCAGGCCGTACTTCTGCTTCAATTAATGTTGTATTCATTTTATTTTTCCTTATGTGAGAAAAGCAAGCGTTACAAGTTGTAACGCTTGCTGTATTTGCTGTTAGTGCATCGTTTGCTTGCTGAAATATGTAAAACTAACTTTTAGGCGCTTACATGCCTCATCAATTGCGTTCATCACGGGCTCACTCAATATTGAGCAATTAAGCTCTTTTTTCACAATGGACTCAGCCTCAGCGAGAACTTCTATGTCTTGCCTGCTTAACGCCCTATAAATAGTTAATGCAGCTATAGCATTAGCAAACGTCTTAAATCGATCGACACCTAAACGATCTAACAAAAAATAACCCAGCTTTTCATTGTTTTCACGTTTTTTAGACTCTGCCTCATCGCACACAAGCCCGTCACTCATCAAATTCATATGCTTAGCCAAGCTATCTCGATCAATAAATTGCATGCCATACTTTTTACAAGCCTTAATACGTGCTTTTGTTACTGCAGAATCTTTTAAGCACATATCATGCTTTTTGTAAGTAAGTTCATCAATCTTATCCAGCACCTTTAAATCATCTCTGTTTAATGTTTCTTTGTTCAAAACCTTTCCAATGGCACGCGAATATATATGTATTTCGCGCTTGTCCAAAGAATTAATAATTGTTGTATTCACATCCAGTAAGTTTTGCCCACTAAAGTAGTCAACCAGCTTATTAATTTTTACGTTTTCTTGTCTTAATTGCATTTTTAACTCCTCCTTAAACATAGCGAATTTGCTATGTAAGTAGCTTATTCTTTATTACCTTTATTAAAAATTACCATGTATATAAAACACTATTCTGGTAATATTTAAATATGGCAAATAGACAAAAATTACCTCGTTTTGAACTTCAGGGCAGCAGCTGGGAAGAAAGTGGTTTATTTGCAGCTAGCGATTGGCGATATGAAGCTTTAGTGGATTACCTTAAGCTCAGTCCTAGCTATAAGCTAGTTTGCGAATTGGCTAGAAAAGGCTCAAAAGTTACTCCAAACAATGCGCCTAAAGACTGGAACAAAATAGTTAAAACATTTGATGATTTTGGAGATGTTTGGCGTATTCCAGAAAGCCGCTGGTGGAACAGTCGTGGAGTAGCGCTATTTGGTATTAAAGCTGCTAAACCCCAGACATTTATCGCGGGTAATTCTGATGACTCCGCTCTTATTAATAGCAAGACAGCTGTTCAATCACAAAAGACGTGGCAAGACATGGGTAAGCCAGAGTGTCTGGTACTAGCTATACCAACCAATCAAACAAAACAAATGGCACTAAAACAAATCAGCGCCATTGTTAGGGCTAATACCTTCGTTGGCTCAAAACCAAAATTAGTGAAGCCTTCATACGAACTCGTTCGCTCTAAGTTGCGTGAGCCTACTGTTAAGCTGGGTACTATAGCGCTAAAGATGCACCAAAAGGGATATCCGCTTTGGTTGATTGGTAATCAGTTGGCCCTGTCGCCAGCCCACCATATTGAGCTAGACGATGAAGGTAACCCAATTAAAGATGAATTGAGTTTATCTGAAAAGAAAGTTCGATTGGGGATACTGGCTAGCAAGCTCATTAACAAAGCAGAGCTGATTGCTGAAAATGCCGCACGTGGGCTCTTCCCTACTGATACTCCTTGTAGGCATGCCATTAAGTTTGAATCTACAACCCGTAAAGCGGGAAGACCCGCCAAAACTAAATGAGCTCTACCGCTCTGCGCTTCATATCGTCATTGACATCGATATATGCTTGCGTTGTGCTGATATTGCGATGACCCGCTAAACTCATCAGCACCCTTACCCCGATGCCTTTACTGGCTAGGTTGGTAATAAAGCTTCTACGTCCACTGTGACTTGTTGCCCCTGCTATTTGGCATTGCCTATAGATGCTATTCATATGCTGAGTTAATGTATTAGCAGTAAAGCCTCTACGTGGAAACTTCTGGGTTGGAAAGAAGGCCCACTGGGGATCTCTGGTTTTTAGAGTATCTGCATAACCCTGTAATTCAACCCTGAGCTTCTCATTCACAAATACAGTGCGAGCCATCGCACCTTTAGTCTGCTCAGCACTTAAGCGAATCTCGCTTTTCACCGTCAAATTGGCGTCTAAAACGTCGCACATGCGTAGCGCAGCAACTTCACCCACTCTAAGTCCAGCCCAATGCGTAAGCAGAAACATTGCGCGATTACGCTGTGCGTGCTTTGAATACTCCACGTAATTGAGTACTTGTTGTAATTCTTCGAATTTAAATGTTTTTGCTTGCGCCATATAGATAGCTCCTAAAAGTATTAATTACTTATCTATAAGCATATTTCCTGATGTATTGAATGGACAACCGAGAGTGTCAAAATGCCACAGAGCTATTGATCTCTAGGATTTCAAAGGGTTACAAGCTGAACTAATGATTTCTATAATTTTGTGAGGTTTTTTATCTTATGGAATTTTCATAAAAGACCATGGTGTAAATCACTAATGTAATAGAAAGTGGGATATGGAAAACGAATGAAAAAATACTCATTCAATAAAAATACCAAAATTGTCCCAAATAAAATCTTTGATAGTTTTACCATTTGCAAAACTTATTTCAGCTACAGTTTTGTTGGATGACATAAAGAGAACTGAAAATAAAAACCATATCAATGAATAGTTTGAACCCTTGAGCGGGAATCTCATCGACTTCTTATGGTCGAATAGTATTTCTATGCTATTTGCAAATATTGAGGCACTTGAAAGTTCACTAGGATGTTTGCCTTGATCCAGAGTGTACTTAAATTCACTAAGGCCTGCTTCTTCTATCTCATCATCTTTTAGGGATAATTTTTGATATTTACAAGTTGACTTAATCTTAACTAAGTCTGCAGGGTATTCATAATCAAGTCCAAATTTCATACTGCCTGATTCAAAATAGTCTTCATCAAAATCATATTGAATATTTTGATCTAAGCAAACTATCGAAGCTAAATGCAAACTTTCAGTGATGTACTGCTGAATAAGTTCCCCTTCGAATTCGCTTTCATATGGCACATCTTGATATATAAGCGAGCCAATTGCTGGATCAATTAAATCAGCCTTAGATTTCTCAACCCAAGATCCACTCATATAAATATTGGCAGAAATAGCTTTACATTTCAAAGCTAAATCTTGGATTTGTTCTTTATTTAGATACGCAACTATTTCCATAAAAGCGGATGTATCTAAATTTTTAAGGGCTTTAATTGCAATATCGAGTTTGATCATTGATTGATTTAATACTTATTAAAGTAGTTAACTTATTGGTTAATATAAGGCGAACTACATTCGCCTGCTCTTCGCTCGCGCTCATCACATTTCTTTGTTCTATATTACTAAAAAATCATGACTGCATCTATTTGTTTTATGACTTGATTGGGCTATAGATCCTGAAGTCAAACGACGGCTATAGTACTTAAAAAAGTACTATTCGCCGCCGCTGCGTGTAGATTGGTCTGATGAGAACCTTTGCAACACGACTCTAAAAGACTTTCCCGAAGACTGATGTATTGAAACTTCGAACCTACTTTGGCATTGATTTGCCTGGTAGGAAGCCTGCGGCCACCTTGTTATGCATCACCTTTAGAGCAGCAATGCCAAGGCTGGGGTCATTAGCCGTCATATTACCCCCCAGTGTTTTAACCTTTTTTATAAGAGTTGGCTGGTCTCTGTTCTTGCCTATGTTTTATTACTGCTAGCCTATTGTGTACTGCGCGCCTTCATTGCCTTGCGGTTTACCTTCTTGCCTAAATTGAGCACTACGCAACATAAATCCCGATTTACGCTTACATGCGTTTTAGGGTGATTTACGGCATAGATAAATTGCTCTAGCCCTTTAATCTGCTCGGTATTTAGATACTGGAGCTGTTCACCTAATAAATTGTTCGCCCTAGCCTGTGCTTGCAACACCAGCACATCTTGGTTTACAAAACGAGTAGGATTAATACCCTGCGTTTTGAGCCATTTGTTGGTAGCGCTTTCTGCTCTGTAGTTTGTGTAATTTTTCATACAGTTATTTAGTTATACCAATGAATCGCCAACGATCTTTTATTTCTTCATGGATTTCAATGGTTTATATGGCCTATTTTGTGGCCTTTTTCGGTAGGAATTTCTCATCTCTGAAGTTACTGTAATAACTATACAAACACTACAGGAGTAAGAGATGACAGCGCTTAGTAGCTTACAGCTAGTTAATAGTAAGAAGTCTTTAAAAGCTAGCCCCATAGTTCATAGACGTAATAAGTTAGTGGCCAAAATTCATGAACAACTAGAGCTTTGTGAAGCAAAAATGAATGGGCAACTTTATGCACCCAAAAAACTACGCACCTATATTAATAAACAAACTGGTGAGCGCATGACTGTGGAAGGCGTAAAACGCATTAAAGAATGGCACTGGACTACGCCTGATGGACTTATTCATTTATCTGTCAAATACGGCTCCAAAGTATTACCCTTAGCGGCTGATGGCAGTAACGCCATTGTTTGCGCTAATAAGGATGCTCTAGTACAAGCACTAAAGACATTGAAAGTGGCAGTTCTTGATGGAGAGTTAGATCTTGCTATTGCAAAGGTTAGTAGCTATACCAAAAATAACTTTCATAAGTAAGTCCGCTCACGCTAAATATATGAATAGGAGAATAGCGTGAGAATGAATGAAATTATTGACCCTGAGGATCAGCTAGCACTACTGCAGAACATCCTTAATAGCGCTCTACATACGATTAGGCAGCAAGCTGAAATTCAGTTGAGGCAACAGCCTACATATCAACCTAAGCTGATTACTAAAACTATCCCCAAAGCTAAATCTGTGAGTAAGCCTAAAGCCATCCCCAAGCCTAAAAAAGCTCCTTATGCCGCAGCTCCAAAACCACTACCAAAGCCTAAGCCATTGACCCCATCTCCAATACAAGTAAAAAACCAGCAACAAAAGAGTCAGCAGGAATATGCAAAGACAGTCCAAAAGACTTTAGCTAAAGCTCCAGTAAAGCCAATGCCAAAATCACTACAGCCTCTACCAGGCAACATCATTAGCCCTATTGGGAGCGGAGATCCCGAATTAGAGAAAAAGCTAGATTTTGCTAGACGCCAAGGAGAGCAAAACCGGGCTAGCGGTTCAGAACCCCATTTAAGCCATAAGAACCAACTTTATTAATTCGTCAGACAAACGCACTATGCGAGCCGCAATACTGATACTTTCTAAGCGTTACTTTAAGTAACGCTCATAATTACACCTATAACTACTAACCCTAATTACCCATGTCCAAAACCATTATTTTCGATACCGAAGCTACAGGTATTAAAGAACCCGTATTAATAGAAGCTGCTTGGGTTGAGCTTGAATCCATTGAGCCCTTTACTGTTACCAACCCATTTGTACAGCGTTATAACCCTGGTAAACCCATTACCCTTGGTGCACTAGCTACTCATCACATCATGGATGAAGAATTGGTAGATTGCCCACCCGCAGCTAGCTTTACATTGCCCGGTCATGTGGACTACATCATTGGGCATAACGTGGACTTTGACTGGGAAGTTATCGGCAAACCTGAAATCAAACGTATTTGTACGCTAGCCCTAGCTCGCAAGCTTTGGCCTGACTTAGATAGTCATAATCAAAGTGCGCTTATGTATTACTTAGAACGCGATACAGCACGTGAGCAATTGCGTAATGCTCATTCAGCTATTGCAGATGTGGGTATTTGCGCTGTGATTCTTGATCACATTTGCCAAGAGCTAGGTATTCAAACTGTAGAAGATTTATATGCTGAGTCTGAAAAGGCTAGAACCCCAACAACCATGCCGTTTGGTAAACATAAGGGTATGTTGTTATCAGATGTACCTAGCGACTACAAGCAGTGGCTACTGACTCAAGGGGATATTGATCCTTATTTGCGGAAGGCTTTAGGGGGCTAAGCGTTACTTAAAGTAACGCTTAAGATTTAACTCCTCTTGATTGCTTTTGTGCTTTTAGTGAGTTCAACGCTCGTCATTAATACCCTATAACTATCTAAACACATATCAGATAATGAATGTGTTGGTCTCCACTCAATGAGCTGAATAGCGCTATCAATATCAGCAAAACTAACCCCGACATCACCCATTCTTTTAGAGGCAATACATTGAGGTATTTTTTTTCCAACAACATGCTCATAACTTGAAATTACATCTCGGACACTTTGGCCATGTCCTAATCCAAGATTTATTGTAAACAGCCCATCGCTACTATCCAAAAGCTTCATGGCAGCCAAATGTCCTTTCACCAAATCAACTACATGTAAATAATCTCTAATGCATGTGCCATCCTTGGTATCCCAATCATCTCCATATATACATAATGAGCTCTTTTCACCAATCAGAACTTTTGCAATCTCAGAAAACAAGGAATGTGATGTTGTCAGCACGCTATCAAAAAGCAAACCAGATGGATGACTTCCAGCAACATTGAAATATCTCAAGCTTACAGAATTTATTGCAGGTATCTTATTAAATTCCTCAGCAAGCAATCTCTCCCCATCTAGCTTCGTTTCTCCATAGTAGTTTGTTGGAACAGGTATAGATTTTTCAGATATTGGGGATGTGGCGCTCTGACCATATACAGCCGCAGAAGAGCTGAATATAATTTTGAAGCAATTATGGGCTCTCATAACTTCGAGTAAGTTTCGGAGACCTTCAACATTTACATCAAAATACTGCTTCTCATTCACCATGGATTCCCTAACATCTTTAAGTCCCGCAAGATGGATCACATGGGTTATGGGGTATTTGGAGAAAATATTAGTTAACAACCCCTTATCTCTAATATCTCCTTCGATAAAGATCGGGCCTCCCTTGGAAATCGTTGATACTTCACCAAGTCTATCAAGACTTGAATTTGAGAGATTATCAACCCCAACAACTTGAAAAGAGCCTTCTAAAAGCTCAATCCAGGTATGCGAGCCAATGTATCCAGTGGCGCCAGTTAGAAGAATCATAGCTTCTGAAGCTGCCTTATTTATATATAAAAATTAAGAGGAATCTAACATACAATCATAAAAGCTCTTATCAAAGAGTAAGTACAAGTAAAACCAGATCTCAAAGGGGTCAAAATGAATATATCCACACATAAAATCATTTCAATAGTCTCAGTAGGTTTAATTCTTGCTGCGTGCGCCACCACAACTGGCGTTTTGCCAAAAGGTGATGGGCTTTATACAATCAATGTTTCTCGCGGTGATACAGCAAAGGTTAAGTTACGCGCCTATCAACATGCCGAGAAATTCTGCGCCGAGAAGAGTGCCAATGGAATTGAGGTAGCCAAGGAAGACTTAAGAGCCGATCCAGCCTCACCCAATATGGGCATCATTGATCTAGATTTCAGATGTAAAGGTGCTGTTAATTCTGATTTTGGAAAGAAAGTAATGAAAGAAATCCAAAAGGATGAAAAGAAAGATGCCAAGAAAGCTGCTAGTCAATAGTAATTAAGTAAGCTTATCTTTTAGGTTAGGAGGGCTTGCCCCTCCTAATGCCCTAAAAAAAACTAGATCATTCCACCGTTAACAGAAATTACCTGTCTTGTAATATATGCAGCGCCTTCACTCATCAAAAAACTAACCGTTGCAGCAACCTCTTCCGGCTTGCCCATTCTTTGAGCTGGCACTCCTTGTAAAACTACATCAATAATTTCCTGAGAAACCATATCGGTCTCTATTAGACCTGGCGCCAGGCAGTTAACGGTAATATTCCGTTTAGCCAGCTCAATAGCCAAAGCCTTGGTTGCACCAATAATTCCAGCCTTGGAAGCGCTGTAATTCACTTGCCCTCTATTACCCATTACGCCCGAAACGGATGACATGGTAATGATTCTGCCTGGCTTCCTGGCTGTCACCATGGGCATAACCAAAGGATGAAGAACGTTATAAAAAGAACCTAAATTTGTATTAATAACACTATCCCACTCTTCACCAAGCATCGCAGGGAATGAATTATCGGCAGTAATGCCTGCGTTACAAACAATGCCATAAGGTGCTCCAGCTTTAGCCAGATAATCCTCCAGGGAATCCTTAGATGCGACCCTATCTGAAACATCAAACTGCAAAAGATGTGAATCAGTATTGAATTCTTTTTGAAGCGAATCCGCTAACAATTTCAATTCGCCAATGCTAGACCTGCAGTGAAGCGCTAGATCGTAGCCTTCAGCTGCTAGCTTGCAGGCAATAGCCTTGCCAATGCCTTTGCTAGCGCCAGTAATAAGAACAGTTTTATTAAGTTTCATTTAGACAAATATAAAGCATCATCATTAGGCTCGAATAGCGTCAGAGTCCCTTCGCAGAGTGGGCGCCCAGAATCGTCCTTTATGATGCCTGAAGCAGAAATGGTAGGCTGCGTCAGAGACTCGGGATCAATTTGAACCTCTATCGTGACCTTTTGTCCAGGAGTAAATTCTGGGACATGTGCAACAAAACTTCTACTACCCAACAAAAACCCTAGAGAAGGCTTTGCTGACTTCTCAGAATCCCTAAGTCTAGATATCACTGCTGCTGATTGAGCCATCAATTCAAGCCCAATCCAAGAGCCAGTTCCGCCATCAGAAAAAGGATAATCATTTTTAATCGTTGCTTCAATAACAACAGAGCAATCATTTCTGGAAATTAGTCTATCAACCAGAAGCATTGATGAGGCGTGAGGTAGCAACCCAATCAGTTCAGAATTCACACGCTCTCCAATATTAGAGAAGTATTATTTCCACCAAATGCAAAATTATTAGTCATAACCACTTTAGGGGCGCTTTCCAACTGAGCAGCAATATTTAATTTTGGCAACTCAGGATCTTGCGCCTGATCCCACAAATGAGGAGGCAGCCGCCCATCGCCCTCAAGGGCAAGACAAGAAATCGCAGTCTCAATTGCACCAGCAGCTCCGAGAGTGTGCCCCGTGAGCGGTTTTGTGGAGCTAACCGGGCATTCAAATCCCAATTTGTTAATAAGTTGAGATTCCATTGCATCGTTGTGTCGTGTAGCCGTACCATGTAAGTTTATATACTCAACCTGATCAACTCTTCTGGCAGACATCTTTAGAGCATCATTCACTGCCAATGCCGCCCCCAACCCACTTGGATCTGGTGCCGAGATGTGATAACCATCAGAACTCTCCCCCCATCCAGAGAGGGAGATATTTCCGGGCTGACGACTCATTAAAAACAATGCACCACCCTCCCCAATATTTATTCCAGACCTATTGAGCGACAAGGGGTTACAGCGATCAGCAGATACAGACTCAATTGCAGTAAATCCAGCAACAGTAAACTTGCATAGCGTATCTACGCCGCCGACTATCACCAAATCCACCATGCCTGACTTTAATAGTCTTGCGCCGCTGATAATTGCTTTAGAGCTTGATGTACATGCCGTTGATATTCCATGCACAATCCCAGTAATACCCAATCTATCAGCAAGAAAATTAGCAGGCGAACAAAATAGTCGCTGCGATAAATCAAAAGACTTTGGAAATTTATTGTTTGCCATCAAATATGGGAAAGCCTCTTCTTCCCCAGATATCCCTGAGGTGCTAGAGCCAATAACAATAGCTATACGACTTTTATCAACATGGCTAGAGAGAGAATAAAAGTTATCTTCAAGACCCTGAAAGACTGCCAAGAGTAATTGGTTATTCCTTGAGCGATGCTTTATAGGTGTCAAACTTAGATCAGGCAACTGATCACGAACCAATCCCAAGGAAAGCGATCTTCCGGGACTATATTGTTCTGTTTTGATCATCCCTGGACTAACGCCAGAAAAAAGGTTTTTTCGAGTTTCAGAAACCCCATAACCCAGCGGGCTAACAATCGAATAATTATTGATATAAATAGTCACTTAACTTCACTTATAACGAAATTAACTTTGTATTCCGGCTGAAATCTCTCCACCAAAACAAGTTCGTTTTTATCAGCAGTCTTTTGGTGCTCAACATTCACCAATAGCCTCTCGTCACAGTATATCTTCCCAACCTCACCAACTCTTACTAGTTTGCAGTTTTTAGGCAATTTACCCTCCAAAGCAGACCTTGATGATAGGGCTAAGATAACGTCATCCACAATCAGTTTATTGGGCACATAGAATGGCAACCCAGTCCCAGTACCTTCTGCTATTAGGTTACCGTTATATGAAAGAGTAAAGATCCGAATACCAAATGAGGATCCAATGACTGTCAAGCCCTGTTTACGCACCTCAACTACAAGATCCATTGTGGAGGAATCAGACCCCCTTGTTAAATGCATTTGCATCTCAAGCACACGTGGCTCACCTAATGCATTGAGACTTGTACCATCAGAGTCATTTAGAAATACAGTGGAGCATGAGCTCAATGCGAGAGTAATGATTAGCATTCCCAGCAAACGAATGATTAAACTATTACTCATCTATATCAACTCTTTTAGCAAAAAACAGAGTTAGTAACCAAGAGAGCAGAACACCAAAAAGTAGTGCAATTCCAAAACTATGTATTGCTGGCACTGAACTCAAAGCAAGGCTGCCAAAGGAAATTAATGTCATCAAGGCTGCTATTGATATAGATAGCAGCACCCTCTTATCGGCAGGATACTGGAGTAAGAAAATTCCATAATCAGTACCAATACCAAGAAGCAAAGCAAATGCAATAACCGTCATTAATGTAATGGTTTCGCCAGCTAGACTCAGGATGGCTAAAGTCATGCAAGTTGCAAGAATCGGCGGTAGCACAGCTCTCCAGGCGCTCCTTCTGTACTTTATATAAATTGCCACAAATGTGAGTAGATAGCCCATTGAAATCACATAGGAAAAAAGAGTTCTGTACCTTGAAAATACATCTGAAATCTCTTGCGGTTTATCAATCCAAGAAATATCTGCACCCGCCAATTGAGAAAGCTTACTAACCGCCTCCAAACCATTAACCCCAGTCAGTAAAACAGCAGTTGATTTAATTGTCGAAGAATCCGATGCGAACCAAAGATACGACAACTTTTCATAAAAGTGGGTTTCTTTTATCTCATCAACTGTTAGCGGCTTATTTACTTGACCTTGACTTTGTACCCAGGCTGCACTCATACCAAATTCTTTAGCAATCTGCTTTGTAGCATTTTCTTTGGCTTGGGATGAATATGCCTTGCTTGCTATTGTTTGCGTGGTCATTGATGGGATAAACTTAGTTATTGACTGATAACCACTAATCATCCCTTCAGAAACTAATTTATCTAGGTTGTTAGTGAGGTCTTCAGCCCTAGAGAGAACCTCCTCCTCGGTAGAGCCGCTAACAATAAAGAATTGAGATGGGCTTGGCAAATTGAGAATCTCTGAAGTTTTTATTTGCTGAGCTATCAATTCTTTGTCAAAACTTGCTAATAACCTAATATTGTCATTGGAGCGAAAAGAAAGAACTCCATAAAGGGATACCAGAATCATTGCAGCAATAATGACTTTTCGAGCCGGAACCGAAATGCGATGATTTATAGGTTGAATGTAATTAACCAACGTCAAGGAACTATTTGCATTAAAACGTAATTTATTAATATGCGGAAAAATCAGAACTACAGTCAACCAAGCAGCTGATATGCCAGCTATGGAAAAAACTGCCATCTGGGATAACACTGGAAATGGTGTAATTGCCATCAAAAAGTAGCCCGTTGCCGTTGTAATCAAAGCTAGGAACATTCCAGGCAGCAGATATCGCCTTCTCTCAAGTGGATTTTTAATATCGTCGATCGAAGCGGTCAGCCAATACAAGCAGTAGTCAACTGACATGCCTATCAAACTCGTGCCGAATGCAAGAGTCAAGATATAGATTTTTGGGAAGATAAAAAAACATGCCAGTAAAGCATACAGAAATCCAATTGCTACTGTCAGCAGCACAATAGCAACCGCATAAAGACTTCTAAAGATATAAATCACGAGAAGCAATGCAGAGATGCCGGAAATTAATCCAATTAAAGAAATATCGTTTTCGATTAACCTTGAAGTATCAGCGGCAAAGAAAATAACCCCCGTCTTAATAATTTCTACACCTTGATGCTTAAGCTTAGTTTCACTAATAGCCGCATTAATCGCATCGGCAAGAACGACCTGAGCAGACAATGATTCCACAGAGGTATTAATCTCCATAGGCAATGCGACGTACGAAACTCCCGCCCTCTCAACAACCAAGCTATCACCATAAGGTCGCACCTTAGTGATGCCACCAAGGCTATATAGCCAATTACTCAAGAGCCCGAAAGGATCATCCCTCCAGGGAATAGGTGAGCTACCCATGGAATAGGCTATCGCATTTGATTTATCAACCCAAAAAGCTGCTGGCTGACTATCTAATAGCGAAATATCTTCCGAGGTAACCAACCCAGACTTATGAACTAGAAGCTTAGATACATATTCTGCATAACCATCTTGCGACTGCGTGCTCTTGATATCTAGACTCTTGATTAAAGACTTAAATGTTTTCTCTGCCTCTAAAGATGCCTCAAGACTGCCTGCACTCAACAATACAACTATTGATCTTTCGCCCTTTTTGGCTACACGGTCAATAAACTCTTCAGCGACTACATTTCGCTCTGATTTCGGAAGCAAGGAAAACACATTGTTATCAAGGCGAGTGGAAACAACATGAAAATTAAGGGCCGTCCAAATAGTGAGCCCAAGGGTCGCAGATAGAAAAAGAACCGATAGGGTCTTACTAGAATTGAAGAATTTCATCTTTACTCAAGACTGGAGCCAAACGCACATCAGAGAAAACAACCTCAGTTAAGTCGCCATCTTTTGAAATGAAGCTAATACGATTGATTGCAGAGCTGCCTACAATCGTAATTTTCTTAAAAAAAGTTGAGGCTGTATTTTTAGGCGTCAGTTCAAGATTCCAACCCTTGGCTGTCACATCACCAGAGTAATTAAATAACTTCTCCAGTGCACTCATGTCGCCAGAAAAAATGGCTAGAACTAATTCGTTAATATACTTAATGGATGGCTCGCTTCGAGCATCCATATTCATTAAGACACCACTCTTATTCCCTATGCGAATCCCCGAGTCAGATACTTTTAGAGTTTGGTAGATAGGTTTTTCCGTAATCCATATAATCCCCTTACCCTTATCAACGATGAAGAATCCCTCAGAGTTTAGTTTTTTACTCACTCCTGAAAGTGTTTTACTTTGGGTAAACTTTCCACGCACAGTAGGAGCTGAACTAACTAGGCCCTCTATTTGACTTACTAGCGAATTAGCGCAAACAGAGCCAGCAATCAGAAACAGAATAAGAGCTATTAACCTTTTAAAAATGCTATTCATCATTGATGCAACGCTGCCAAAAAGGATAGAAATTAAACCATTGAAAGGGAGACTTTAAGCAGCCCTCTTCTAATCTATTGGCAAAAGCTTGGGCAGCCTCTTCAATCGATCCTGATTCCCCGCCAATACCGAATTCAGAAATTTTCCGACAAGATAGCTGGTAACTACCCCCAACCTTAATTGACGTAAGCGAAAATAAAGGGCAACCAAGAGTTTTAGATAGCATATATGCACCTATAGGGAAGTCAGCCGTAGAGCCTAAGAAATTTACAGGAACTGTATTTCCCCACAACAGAGGGACTCGATCACCTGCAATAGCTATCAAACCACCTTTTTGAATCTTTTCAGATAAAAGCATTGCATCATGCATCGAAAATTTAGATACCTGAATAATATTTAGAGCGCTCTCAGGGTTAATAGACTTTAAAAGATGATTGAACTTGACGGCATGACTTGTATGCACAAGAACAGTCAAATTAATATCGGGATATAGCTGTCCAATGGCCCTACAAAAATCCAAGTTTCCCAAATGAGAAACAGCAACAACGGCACCAAGCCCTGCGCCTGCGTGAGAATGGAATTCCTCTAGACCCTCTAATGAATAATCAAGGTCATCAATTCGACCGCTCCAGATAATCAGCTTATCTAGAATGCACTCTCCAAATGCATATAAATGCCTAAAGATATTCAATGAGGTTGGCTCTGGAGAGGTGCCCCCGCTATACAGATAAAGTCTTTGTAAATAATCTCGAGATGATTCTCTAGCAATTTTGCTAACTACAAAAAACCACAAAATAACGGGGTACAGAATAATTAATACAGGTAGCCTGCCAAAAATCCTATATATAAGAAATAAGATTTTCATTCCAAAGGAGGCTGAGACCTCATTTATGTCCGCCCAATGAATCAAGCTAGAGCCCTTCTAAGCATTAACTTTGGTGAGTTCACCAGCATTCCGAAGAATAATCTAATGTGAAGTTTGGTAATTAGAAAATTATCGTTAAAGAGTTGAAAATGCGATATCCCATCAAGTGGATACCTTACTCCAACAGGTAGCTGAATAGTATGCAAATCAGCCCAATGCGCCCTTACCAGTATTTCAATGTCAAAATCCATACGCTGCCCGAATTGCTCGCGAGCATCTATAACCCCTAAGGTTTCCTGTAAAGGGTAGATTCGGAATCCACACATTGAATCCTTGATCTCAAGAGAAAGTGTATGGATCCATACCAATATATGCGTCGCATACCTCCATAACTTTCTACTGGTTGGTACTGATTTGTCATACACAGGCATCCCTGAAATAATTCTTTTTGGATATTGCTCTGATAACTTAATAAGGTCTGGAATTTTTTTTAAATCATGCTGCCCATCAGCATCCACCTGCAACACATGTGTGTACCCCTCCTTTAGAGCCTCTCTCATACCAGTGATAACTGCAGCCCCCTTCCCCCCATTTAAAAAGCGAGTCGCCAACGTAACTTTGGGTGGCTGAAGTAACGGCAGAAGACTTTGTTTGGCTTGAGCACCACTTCCATCATCTACGATGATGATATTGAGGTCATAGGGTAATAATTGATTTACCACCGATCCGATTGCATCAGGATGGTTATAGAAAGGTATTACCACGCACAACTTCATCCTTTATCGCTCCTAAATTTCAAAATACCGCTGGAATAAATGGCATCTGCATTGTGATATTGATATTTTAGATTCATTGATTCAGGATTGAAGTCTAACCTTAGACGAATAATTTGATTTGGTTGAATAAATTTTTGAAACTTAATTTGAGACATCCCAGAAAAGATATGATTTTTGATTAAATGAACTTCTGCAGATCTCATTGCCCATTCGATTAATGCCACGCCTGGGACAACTGGGAAATCATCAAAGTGTCCATTAAAACAATCTAGACTTTTGAGCATATCCAAAACCAATTCAATGGAATTTTCTTCAGCTTTACGGCTTACGATGATAGGAGTTTTTAATCTCTCCAGGAATAAACTATCTAAATTTACTTTCAAAACTTTACCCAGAGCATTTACTGGGAACTCCTCTACAAATCTCCACCTTCTTGGTATTGCAATTAAGTTGACTTTACCTCGCAATGACTCTTTCAGGCTATTAATCAATTGCAATCTTCCATTGACTTCAAGAACTTTAAGACCTAAAGGGCTTAGCCTTAATACTGCACCTAATTGAGCCCTCCTCCCATTCTCTATGTCACTAATAGCGCAATCTTCCACTAAGTTAGATTCGTTTATGGACCCCATAAGCTGACTTAAAGAAACTCTGGTACCTTCTATTTTGACGATTCGATCAGCTCTTCCGAGTATTTCAAATGAATTTCCACTTAGACGAGCTAAATCAGATGTTGAGAACCAGTCATCGCTGGGGCAAAACTTGGATTTAATTTCCAGCACATCTTTTACTGGCTTCTTAAACTCCACTCCCTCCTGAACTTGCCAAGACATTTCGGGGGAGCTCCTCCATGCAATGTGACCCGTTTCAGAACTGCCGTATACGTCAACTACTCTAGTTTTTGCAATGGAATTGATTGTGGAAAAAATCGTATTCTCAAGGATTCCACCGGCACTAAAAATCGACTGAATCCCAGAGCCAATATTCTTATGCTGTGAAGTGGTATCTGCAATACTCTTTAAGAAGGATGGGCTAGTAATTAATACTTGTGGATTTGACGTATGCCACTCATGTCCACCTCTGATTGCAAGCCTTGATAGGAGCGAACCACGTGAAAGTGGCCAATAGACCCCAAAAGGCATACCAAAAAAATGTTGATGGCTGACCGTCCTATAAAACACAACGTTTTTTGTTATCTCTTGACCAAAAGTGAACTCGAGAGCATCGACCTCATTCTCAAGTTGTCGAATGGTTTTATCGATGCATACGGGCTCACCAGTAGATCCCGAGGTAAAAATTCCTAATGCCTCAAAGTTAGAATCGACTTCGCTGAAAACTTTATTGGCAACTTTATTGCCTGCATCCCACCCAGTTAAATCCGGTGCGTCAAACTCACCAACCTTAAACCAGCTGGAAAATCTTGGGCTTAAGGCGATATTTTTATCAACCGGAACCAGGACTTTTCGCCCCTCTTGCCAAGCCGCAAGCAACCAAACCAGAAAGATGTAAGCATCAGAATGAAATAAAGCAATTTCCTCATTGGGTAGGGATTTAATAGATCCCCTTGCTTTTGATACATCATCTTTTAGTTTGGCAAAGGTTACACCATCATCTGTTATCAGGGACTCATCATGCCCATTTAATAGCAAGGTAGATAATTTATAGCTAAGCACTTTTTATATACCTTTTACGGCAATAAAACTCTCCAGCGAACATTAGCCCCATAAGTGCATAAGAAATTGCACCATTGTATATAGACCAATATAACTTATCTTCCAACAAAACAGTTGCAAATGCTACGCAGCCGTTGATGGCAAAAAATAATGCCCAGGCAAGCGTAACTTTCCTTGCGTAAGGAATCTCTAGATCAGAAAATCTTGGGTCTTTTAATCGAGCAATCTTCTCTACGATAGTCTGCGGTCTATATAAGCTTGAAACAAATACAGAGAACAGAACTGCATTAACCATTACTGGATAGAAGTAAACAAAATTAGGGGCTCTTAGTAATAAAGAGGCGCCACCAAGAACGAAAGCTACAAGTGCGAGCGCTTTACCCCAGTATGGATTTTTCTTAAGAAAAATGAGGGGTATAAGAAATATGCCGGCTACCCAGAACGGTACTCCGAAAAACTTGAATACCCAGATCGATATTGGCAGCAAGATTGCCAGCAGAAATTCCATTTAGCCCCATTTATCAATTTAAAAACTTACTTGGTTCTATTTTCAGCAACAAACTTAGCTAAAGTTGCAACGGAATAAAAATGCTTACCTTCAGTTTTTGTTACGCTTGTTATCTCAAGTCCATAGTTTTTCTGAAGAGCAACCCCCAACTCCAAGGCATCTATAGAATCTAAGCCAAGGCCATCAGCAAAGAGGGATTCCTCAGAGCTAATATCCTCTGGTTTATAGTCTTCTAAATTCAAACTGCTAATGATTAATTTTTTAATCTCTAATTCCAGATCGCTCATATTCCCTTAGTTCGTGCAAGTAGTATTCTTCTAGGTACTCAGTTAATTCTTCAGTTGATAAGATAATATCGCCCCCAGCCCTAATCTTGGTTGCAATCTTTATCTCTTCCATCACGTAAACGGTTAATAAAGGCTTATTCAAAGGAACTTTGTACCAGCTATCATCTTTTTTCAGAAATGGCTCAGAAGTAAGCATCAATAATGGCGTTATATCAAAGCCACCTTTAATCGCTATATAAGCAGCTCCCCGCTTAAAGACAACCTCTCCCAAAACCTTTGTTCTAGTTCCCTCAGGGAATACTATCAAATTATCACCAGTGGTTATAGATTCTATAGATTTCCTAATTAGCTCTGGACCTTCAACATTACGAATTAGCCCGGCTAACTTCGCCAAACCGTACATACTTGGGTTGTTGAATAAGCTGGATTTAATAATCCCATTAGGGTTTTCTATTAGTGCAATTAATACAACTGCATCGATCAAACTAGGATGATTTGCTAAAACTAAACGTCCGCCTGATTTCAAGCGGTCGATATTTTTTATTTGTAAATTCATAACACCTAGAAGTTGCATCCCCCACAAAAAACTTTGAAATGATTTTCTGAGTAATCTCTTTCCGTATTTTCTCCGGGTCTCACTGTCACTTGTAAGTATCAAAATAGGAATTGAAGCGCAAGTAAGTAATATGCCACCCAACCCAAATATGGCAAATAAAAGACCGGTCGCGAAAATACGCCAGTATCGATTCAAAGCCTTTCCCTCTTTAACATCCAAGAGGTTGCACCAATGTCGCATTGACACAAATGATCCTGCGTTATCAGGAATCGAAAAGCCTGGAGACTACTGGATAGCTCCGCAGAATTTAGACTATGCTTCTCACTACCAAAAAATGAGAGTGACATGTCTCCAGTTGGAACAAGATCAATAGCATACGCATAACATTCATCGGTAAAGTCGCAATACTGTCTGTACTCTTTAGGCACAAACTCTTCAGCGACAATGATGCGCACCCTTTGTTCACCGCAAGCAAACAATCCTAGCGCCTCAATGATGGCTGAGAATACCCCTGCCTCAGAAGAAATGGCAAGAACATTTGAGTTTATCTTCTTATCTATCGTGTACAAACTGGGGATTGCATTATGAACAGCCAAACTAAAAGACTGCGGTGACAGAGCCCCAGTTTCAGCTAACTCTTTAAGTAACTCGTAACATCTCTCAGACTCACCCAGCTTGCTACAAAAAATTATTGGTGAACTTATTTCCGGCAAACTATAAGCAGTCTCTAAAGCCATACTACCAAGACGCTTCAATCTTCTTCGATTTATTGGCTGCATTCCTTCTACCTTTGGCTTATCTTCGCCATTCGGAGTAAAGGGATTTTTAGCCCATGCTAACCATTCTTCTTGGGTTCTTAGGGATGAGCTCCAAGCTGACCAAGCTTCAATCCCAAAGTTATTAGACGGATTCATAAAGTTACTGATCTATTAGACTGACTTAAATACTAAAACTGCATTACTGCCACCAAAGGCAAATGAGTTTGATATTGCAGCTTTGAGATTTAATTTGTTGTTATCCCCAACCTTAATGTGACGAACCCCTTCGCAAGCTGGATCAACATCCTTTAAATTAGCCGTAGGGGGAACCACTCCATTCCTAATGGAGAGAATTGTTATAACAGCCTCTATAGCTCCAGATGCCCCCATCAGGTGTCCATGCGTCGATTTAGTGGAACTCACAGCCAAATCCTTGGCTTGATTCCCAAAAACTCTTCTAAGTGCTTCTATCTCGCTAGGATCACCCTCTACAGTTGCAGTTCCGTGAGCATTTATATACCCAACATCGTCAGGCGTAACGCCAGCATCATTAAGGGCTAGCGAAATGGCAGCGACCTGACCATTTGAATCAGGCTTGACTAAGTTTGCATGATCGCAATTTGCCCCATAACCTGCTAACTCTCCAATAATTGGCGCATTTCTAGCAACGGCATGTTCCCAGTCTTCAAGAATGAGTGCTGCAGCGCCCTCGCCCAATACAAGACCTGAGCGACTCTTATCAAATGGACGGCAGGCATTAGGAGATGTTTTCTCATCACCCGGAGAGAGCACTCGCATGCCATCCCAAGCACGTATTACTCCATATATTAACGGCGTATCAGATCCGCCAGCAACCATTACGTTAGCTTCGCCATCACGAATCCTTCTGTAGGCTTCCCCAATAGCCGCTGATGCCGATGAGCAAGCAACCGTATAACTTAACGATGAATTACCTAGCCCTAATTGAATTGCAATATGAGAGGAGCAAGCGTTATTCATTCCCATTACAACGGATAAAGGTGGTAAACGCTCTCTGCCGTTGAGCCACATCTCCTTCAAACCCTGCTCATAAATTCGAGTACCACCTAAAGCTGTACCCCATGACACTCCAATATCAGGCTTATGAGACTTATCGTTAATATCAAACCCCGCGTTAGTCCATGCTTCAAATGCGGCAACTAAGCCCATCTGAGAGAACTTATCCATAGAGATGGTTCTTGGCTTACCCAATATCGCATCGCCGTTAAAGTTTTCACAATGAACGGCGGGGATAGAAATAGATCCAGGAATATCGTTTGTGGAGTAGTGGCGAATTGACGACTCACCACGAATAGTGCGATCAAAAAAACTGCCGATAGAATCGCCTAACGGATCAACTAGTCCAACGCCAGTAATAGCGACCCGTCTCTTCATGATGGAGATTTCTGTGGCTTAAGACTTTGGAACAAATGGCTCAATGATGGCAATTAATTCACCAATGGTTTTTGGCTTTTCTGTTAGATCGGGTATTTTGACTTTGTATTTGTCTTCAAAATCGAACAGCAACTCAATTTGCATTAAAGAATCAATGCCAAGATCCTCCAAAGAAGCGCCAAGAGTGACCTTATCTCTATCAATGCCAAGGCGCTCTTGAAGAAGGGTTTGCATGGTTTCTAATGCGATATTGCTCATATTTTCCCGAAATTATTATTTTTCTCATTATAAATCTTAGTGGGATTCATCTGGGTATATATAGGAATACCCTAACCACACTTTAAAACTAAGATAGTTAGATACCTATAATACTTATAAGAAACCTGGGGGGAGATTTTTGTGAATATCACATCTAAACTAATTATTTGCGTTATTAGTGCACTAGCAATTGGTGGCTGCGCTACAAGTAGAAGCACGCTCGATATTCAGCTACCCAAGGGGCAGCCATCCCAATCTAATGGCAAGCAGGTGTATATAAACTCTATCGTGGATAAGCGCTCATTTCAGGTAAGCCCGCCTAACCCAGATATCCCCTCCCTTGATCCATCGGAAGATCAAACAGAGCAAATTAAAATGAGAGCTATTGGCCGCAAGCGCAACGGATTTGGAAAGGCTCTGGGGGATATGCTCCTAAAAGATGGGGAAACAGTTCAGTCGCTAACTGATAAGTCAATTAGGCAGGCATTTGAAGATAAAGGTTACAGCATCGTCGCTAATAAAGATGGGGTTACAAAAGACACCTACATCGTTGATGTAAATATTGAAAAATTTTGGGCGTGGATGAACCCTGGATTTTGGCAGATCACCTTGAGCAGTGAAATTTCTACCGATGTAATTATTAAATCATCCAAAGGAACAACCAATCAGCAGATATCGGTTAAAGCAGCAGATGGCTATCAAGTGGCAACGGAAAGCAATTGGATGGAAATAATTCAAAAATCAATTCAGCTATATATAAATGACTTGAAGTCAAAATTAAATTAATAGAATTGGCTTAATAAAAACCCACCAGAGAATTGAACTGACTCCCAAAAGTTGGCCGTTACTTAAAGTAACGCTTACATCCCCGCTAACTAAGCAGCCCGAAGCTCCCGTTCAGCCTGCTTCTTACTTGGATAGTTGTCCGCAGCCTTGTTATCCGCCTCAATCAGTTTTCTAGTATTAGCCCCACGCAATTGCTCAATAGCCTGTATTACCTGTAAGTGGCTATAGTGACGCTCAATCATTAAGACGCTAGTGCCCATCTGTTTAGCTAAAGTATGTATTGGCACCATATCGTGAGTAAGTGCTAAGGTGGCATAGGTATGTCGTAGGCTATAGAACACCCGCTTTTGATTGGTCTTGGGATCAATCAATAAACCATGGTCAGCTAAGAACCCATCAAACATGTGATTAAGAACATCACTTAAATCCCTACCTTCTTTGGTTCTAAAGATGTAGTCATCATTGGTAGGCTTAATCAACTCAGCCAGGGGATCTTTAATTGAGCTAGCCACTCCATAGTTTCGAAGGGCAATACGCTCTAGAACTCTAACGCTAGGTAAGCGTCCAATAATCTGTCTTTGCCCAGTTTTGCCTTTAACAGTCATCTCACAACTACGATTCAAGCTATGAACTTCAATGACTTCACCATCTTCATCCAATTGATCTGTCACCGTACTAATGGGATTCATCATGAAGCGGATTTGTTTCCATTTCATATTTAATAGTTCCGTACCGGGTCTTGCACCTGTATCAACCAACATCTCCACATAGTCTCTAAGGATCTCACGACGTTCACGCACGTCCTTAGTTCTACCTGATTCTATGTATGGTCCCAATAGCTTTAATAGCGCTCTTAACTCATGCAATTCAAATGCTGGGCGACGAACGCTCTCTTTAGTTTTACCATCTAGCTTGGGACGATTACTTTCGGTTAAGTAACCTCGTACGATAGCCTCATCGAATACTCTGTTAAATGCAGCATTTTGAGTTTTGCGATTACTGTTTGATATTGCCAAGCCATACCTAGCTTCTCGGTCATCGTAGTAGTGCTGCAGGGCATCGTAGTCAATATTGGTAATGAGCCTTTGCCCAAGACTGGGAATGAAATGCTCATTGATGATGCGAATGTAGTCTTTGTAGATTGATTTGCCTAAGCCGCCCTTTAAGTCTCGCTCCATGCGATCAATAGCCAACATGGCGATATCTTTAAATCGTTTGGTCACGACTGGGATGCCAGAGCGCTTGCGTATTTCTGCTTCTACTAATAGCTCTTTGGCTTTATTGACCGCTAAATCAAGTTGAGTCTCTTTGGTGGTAGCCCGTATCCACTTGTTATCTACCTTATAGCGGCATTGCCATACGGCACTATGCTCGCGCTGATAGAGGGTTAGGTTACGGTGTATGAGTTGATGTGTACTTTCTTTTTTAATTGCCATACACATACTTTAGCTTCTGACAATAGGCTAGGACAACCTAATTGGATGAATTACTGGGGCCAATTTAGCCAAAATAAAGTGTGGCTAAGAGTGGGGATTATTTGAGGGTTTGTGGGAGGATATGGCGGAATGCTGGAGGGGGAGCTGAGCGTTACTTTAAGTAACGCTTGGGACTTAGAATAGGAATATGGCCACTAAATCAGCACCAAACAAATATTGGACAAAATCACTTGTCTTGGCTGAGGCACGCAAATATCAAACTCGTAGCGAATGGAAATCAAATTCCCTAGGCTCCTATAAAGCCGCTTTACGAGAAAAATGGCTTGAAGAAGCTGCAAGCCATATGAAGGTAGTCAAGATTAATTGGACACTTGATTCCCTTAAAGCCAATGCAGCACCCTACCCCACTAGAGGCAAATGGAAAGAGGCGCAACCGGCAGCCTATAAAACTGCAATGACTAAATGCTTGCTCGATCAAGTCTGTGCTCATATGGCCCTAGGAAAAATGCCAAACCATTATTGGACCAAGGAAAGGGTTCTTGAAAGTGCAAGAAAATTTCCTTCAATAGCCGCTTGGAATTCAGCTGAAGTTACTGCGTACAACAAAGCCAAAAAGAACAACTGGATGAAAGAAGCTACAGCACATATGCATGCTCTAGCCATGCCAATAGGTCCTTCAATCATTCATCAATTCTTAATGAGTCACGATATCGCATATGAGGCAGAGAAAAGGTTCAAGGATCACCCAGAGGTCGCCAGTAAACCATTTGATTTTTATCTTCCAAAATTTAATCTAATCATTGAATACCATGGCAGACAACATAAAAATGGCTGGAGAAACGATGCCAAGAGCAAAGTTGAAATTCAAGCTAACGACAAGATCAAAAAGGATTGGGCTAAGAATCAAAAAATTAACTTCCTAGAAATCCGAGTGTGGGAAGTTAAAAAAGCTGATGAAATTGGCAGACTAATTACACAAACACTCATGAGCATTGCAAAGAAGACTAAGCAATCACTTGAATTAAAGCAAAGAGAGCTTACAAAGGCAGAGTTAAAGAAAGTCCAAAGTGGGCTAGCTTTTGATGAGGATGCTGTTTTAGAGGAAGCGAAGAAATACAAAACTCGCTCTGAATGGATGAAAGGCTCTTCAAAAACCTATAGATTTGCTTTAGCGCATGGCTTAGCCGATATAGCTACAAGACACATGACCTTTGTTACTGAACATGGCAAATGGACTAAAGAGAACATTATTCAAAGTGCCAAACAATATGTAAGGAAGGCTGAATGGCGAGCCAATGAATCAAGCGCTTATGCCATCGCACATAGAAAAGGTTGGCTTGCTGAAGCAACTGCACATATGATTAAAGATAGAAAATAAACAAATCAATACCTGGTATGGTAAGAATATATAAAACTGATGAAGAAATCTCACCGAAGGAAATGGTGAACTATGGACTTGACCATCTAAGTGCTGGGGCAACTTTATTTAAAGGGAGTCCTGAGCACTATGACTCTGCAGGATATTTAATACACATTGGTTATGAATGTGTATTAAAGGGGTGGTGGCTAGAGCAAGATAAGGAAATTCAAGATGGTCACGATTTGATAAAAATTTGCAATAGGATTAATGATTTTCAATTTGATGAGTTGCCAACAGAAGCTCAAAACACAATTAAGCTAATCAATACATTCAAGTTGCTTAGATACCCCAACCTACTAAACCCAATTGAAATAGGTACTGAGGCATTAGATCCAATTCTTCACCTTATCAAATTTACCCTTACTGTTATGCCAAAAGAAATTAGACCTAAACAGCATGAAGAATTCATTATTAAAGGCAACCGTAAGCTTTATAAGAAGCCAATAATTCCAGCAAAGAAAAAAGCAGCAAGTAGATAACCTTACTAAAACCGTTACTTAAAGTAACGCTCAAATGACAAAACCCTCACCATTGCTGATGAGGGTTTGCTTTTCTGGTGGGCCCACCAGGACTTGAACCTGGGACCAAAGGATTCCGGTTTGTGTAGCTTTCACTACTCCCTGGACTATGCCTTCATCATATTCAAACTTAACATCTGAACTTAGATGGGTGCCGTCTAGTCTCTACACGTTCAAAGTATTTCTACTAAGCTTCGCTCGGCGTTAGCTTGTGCAGCTTTTGGCTACATTTAGCTTTCTCCGAATTTGACACCATCCCTTATGCAGTTTCCACGCATAAGGCACAACTTTCGCTATGAGTCCTCTGCTCTAACCAACTGAGCTATGGGCCCTAAAACTGTTTTTACTACACACCTTGCTGCTGGTGTTTTTTACTTCAAAACCAAACTAAAACCGCATTTACTACACACCATGAAAAATGCCCTGGTGTGTAAGCGGTGTGTAAGCAATTTTGACCACCTAATCGACCACTAACCTCTTAAATACATTGAGGTCTTTACTGCTAGACCCCTAGGGCTTCTTTCTTATGAGTCCTCTGCTCTAACCAACTGAGCTATAGGCCCGTAAATGCTTCGATCAATCTTCCTCTAGGAAAGTTTTTAGCTTGTCACTACGACTTGGATGACGCATTTTACGGAGTGCTTTTGCTTCGATCTGACGTATACGCTCTCTGGTGACATCGAATTGCTTGCCCACTTCTTCGAGAGTGTGGTCTGTGCTCATCTCGACACCGAAACGCATACGCAATACTTTTGCCTCACGCGGCGTTAATGAGTCCAAGACATCTTTCACTACATCACGCATCGAGTCATGCAAAGCTGCTTCAGCCGGAGCTAAGGTATTTGAGTCTTCAATGAAGTCACCTAAATGAGAATCTTCATCATCACCGATTGGAGTCTCCATGGAGATAGGCTCTTTGGCAATCTTCATGATCTTACGAATCTTATCCTCAGGAATTTCCATCTTCAGCGCTAAAGTTGCAGCATCTGGCTCATGGCCAGTCTCTTGCAAGATCTGACGGCTGATACGGTTCATCTTGTTGATCGTCTCAATCATGTGAACAGGGATACGGATCGTTCGGGCTTGATCAGCGATCGAACGCGTAATAGCCTGACGAATCCACCAAGTCGCATAAGTAGAGAACTTATAGCCACGGCGGTATTCAAACTTATCTACCGCCTTCATCAAACCGATATTACCCTCTTGGATCAAATCCAAGAACTGCAAGCCACGGTTAGTGTATTTCTTAGCAATGGAGATTACCAAGCGTAAGTTAGCTACGGTCATTTCACGCTTAGCTTCACGAGCGCGCTTCTCACCAGCGATCATCTGCTTGTTTACTTCCTTTAACTCAGGAAGTGGCAATACAATGCGCGTCTGAATATCAATCAGCTTCTGTTGTAGCTCTTGAATCGCAGGAACGTTACGCTCTAAAAGCGCTGAGTAAGGCTTGTTCTCTTTGAGAAGCTTGGTAGTCCAGCCTAAGTTCATTGACATCTTAGGGAATTCTTTCAAGACTTCACCGCGATTAACGCCAACCTTATCCACTAAGAGGCTCACAATACCGCGCTCCAGTTTCCAAACCTGATCAACTTGTGAACGCATGGTGTCGCATAACTTCTCCACACTTTTCGCAGTCAAACGGAAACCTAACATCTCATTACGAATATTTTCTTGCGCTTTAATATAGGCTGGGCAGTTATAGCCATCCTTATCAAAGGCTCTGCGCATTTTGTCAGCCTGAGTACGAACCACTGCAAACTTCTCTAGAGAGATTTGCTTCAGCTCTTCTAATTGCTTGGCATTTGCTGTGGCAGCGCCACCGCCACCGCCACCTTCTTCGCCTTCGCCCTCTTCACCCTCTTCGGCATCAGGATCAATCTCTGGCTCTTCTGGTCCCAACTTGATATCTTCTGCATTAGGATCAACCAGGCCATCTACAAACTGATCAATTTCCATTTCACCGGAAGTAATCTTGGCAGCGTTATCTAAAATCTCCGCAATGGTGACTGGGCAGGCAGATAAGGCCATCACCATGTCTTTTAAGCCAGCCTCAATCTTCTTGGCAATGACAATCTCACCCTCACGAGTCAAGAGATCAACCGTACCCATTTCACGCATGTACATGCGAACAGGATCGGTAGTGCGGCCGAATTCTGAATCCACAGTAGATAAAGCAGCTTCAGCCTCTTCCTCAGCTTCTTCCTCAGAAGTAGCTGCAGCAGTGTTCTCACTCAGAAGCAATGTTTCTGCATCAGGCGCTTGTTCATAAACAGTAATGCCAATATCGTTCAACAGACCAATCAAAGTCTCTAACGCATCCGCATCAGACAACTCATCAGACATCACGTCATTCATCTCACCATGGGTTAAGTAACCCTTGGATTTACCCATCTTGATCAGGGTCTTCAAACGGGCGCGGCGGAGTTCTTGCTGCTCCTCAGAACCCAACTGCTGTGCAGCAAATTCTTTTAAGAGGGCCTTTTCTTTTGCTTTACGCTCGCGGGCTTTTTGACGATCAGTCAGAACAACTTCACCACCTTCAACTGGCGCAGTTTTTGCCTTTGGCTTACGGCCACGGGTTTTCTTTTCTTCAACCACCTCTGCCACAGGAAGCGCTACTTCTTTTACTTTTTTACCCTTAGCCGCTGGCTCAGCTTTTGCTGCCTTGGCTGGAACTGCCTTAACTGCTTTAGTAGGCGCTTTTGCTGGCACCTTCTTTGCAACGGGTTTCTTCGCTACAGGTTTAGCTTTGACCGGTGTTTTTACTGGCGCCTTCTTTGCAACGGGTTTCTTAGCTACTGGCTTGGCTTTGACCGGTGCTTTTTTAGCAACTGGCTTTTTGGCTGCAGGTTTAGCTTTGACCGGTGCTTTTTTAGCAACTGGCTTTTTGGCTACAGGTTTAGCTTTGACCGGTGCTTTTTTAGCAACTGGCTTTTTGGCGATGGCTTTCACAGCGGGTTTTTTTGTCTTAGTAGTTGGCATTTGTTAGTACTTACTTACATTACTGGTGATTGATATCGACTGATTAAGTACAGCCCCGTTTGCCACTTGCCCCAAATTTCATCAAAATAATGCGCAAGTGACTGAATTAAATCGGTTTTTTCCTGGGAATAGAGGATTATAGTCGATTACGACATTTTTACCCCCACTCCTCAGCAAAATAAAGGGGGAATTTCAGAAAATTCTTATGAGAATTTCAGTTTTTCGCCCAATTCTCGATAACGAGCTCGGTCCTGCTCTGTAGCGCTGCTATCAGATAGCTTTTTGGTGATTTCAGTCATTTCCTTTTTGAGCTGATTTGTCTGCAGCTTTTTAAAAGCACCCTCAAGATCTGCGCTAGCACCAGCCAGATCTAAATCGGACTCCATGACCCGTTTGCGCAATACCTCATATAGAGGTGCCAATTCACTCTGCGCTAATTGCTCTTGAAACATCGCGAATGCCCCGGCGCCCACTTCGCCAGTCCCACCACTCTCACTAGGGATCAGTTCGACACTGTCGCATTGAGTCAAGAGGTCTCGCATCATGCTCATTGCATTCGATGAGCGCTGTTCTGCCGCTTCAATTGCTAAAGTGCGCTGACTTGAATCCAATGCTTTGCCTAAATGCGGAAACTGCAAAACTACTCGCAGAATTTGTTCGGCTAAATCGGTTGGCGCTTGGGGTGGAGGAATATTTTGCGCCACTCTTTTGGAGGCACCCTTACCTGCTTGCCATGGCGCACCTTGCATGCGATTGGGGAAGTTACCTTGCTCGGTACGTGGTTGTACTCTGCTCTGCGAAGAAGGTGCTGCAGAAATGGCTGTCAATCCGCAGAAGGCTTCTAACTCTGCAGGTGAAGTGTTTGTCCGAATAGCCAGCTCGCGCAAGATTTGTGTGCGTAAGGCGATTGGTGGCATCGAGAGTAATAGGGGTTTGGCAGCATGATGCGTTTGCGCTCTACCTTCAGGAGTAGTGAGATTGTGATCTTCACTAACAACCCTAAAGAAAAAAGTGGAAAGCGATGCAGCCTCTTTAATGACTTTCTCGAAAGCAGGCGCCCCATAGGCACGTACATAACTATCAGGATCATGTTCGGTTGGTAAAAATAAGAAACGAATCTCTTTATCATCGGACATCAAAGGTAAACAAGCCTCAAGCGCTCTTTGAGCAGCGCGTTGACCTGCAGAGTCTCCATCAAAAGAAAATACGACACGATCGGTTTGACGTAGCAACATACGAACGTGATTTGCGGTACACGCCGTACCCAGTGTTGCTACCGCATTTGGGAATCCTAGCTGTGCAAGTGCCACAACATCCATATACCCCTCACAGACCAATACGTACTCTTGTGCACGAATTGCCTGGCGGGCTTCAAACAAACCATAGAGCGTATTACCTTTTGAAAACAAAGGAGTCTCTGGCGAGTTGAGGTATTTGGGTTCGCCTTGATCGAGAATGCGCCCTCCAAATCCAATCACTTGGCCTTTTGGATTGCGAATCGGGAACATGATGCGATCTCGAAAGCGATCATAGCGACGCACTGTTTGGTTGCCTTCACTTGCCTCACTCTGAATTAACAAGCCCCCTTCTAATAAAGTCTTGGCTACTTCATCATTGCTATAGGGGCCAAAGACCGCCTCTAATCCTTGCCAACCATCGGGCGCATAACCTAATGAATAGCGCTTAGCAATCTCGCCAGTCAAACCACGGCCTTTGAGATAGTCAATGGCGCGAGGAGCATTCTTGAGCTGAGCGCGATACCAATCCGCTGCAGAACTCATCACCTCACTTAAAGCCATCGCCTGCTGCTGGCGCGCCACATCTTGCATAGTCCGTTCCTCACGCGGGACTGTGAGTCCAGCAGAGCGTGCTAGGTCTTCAATTGCGTCTACATAACCAAGGCCTGAATATTCCATCAGGAAACTAATCGCAGAGCCATGCGCTCCGCAACCAAAGCAGTGATAGAACTGTTTATTAGGTGAAACAGAAAATGAAGGGGATTTCTCTTGATGAAAGGGGCACAAACCTTGGTAGTTTGCGCCAGCCTTTTTCAGCTTTACATGCTGTCCAACCACATCAATGATGTCAACCCGATTTAAAAGATCGGCAATGAAAGATTGAGGGATGAGCGCCATGAAACTTACTTTGCGAGAGCAGCCTTAACTAAACCAGAGACTTTGCCCATATCTGCTTTACCTGCTAACTGAGGCTTGAGTATCCCAATCACCTTGCCCATATCTTGTGGGCCAGATGCGCCGCTGGCAGTCACTGCCGCCGATACTGCAGCACCAATCTCCGCATCAGATAATTGCTCGGGTAGGTAGTCTTGCAAAATGATCATCTCTGCTTGCTCTACTGCTACCAGATCATCGCGCCCAGCTTTCGCAAATTGCTCGATGGAGTCTTTACGCTGCTTGATGAGTTTCTCAACAATCGCTAGAACGCCTGCGTCATCCACCACCACACGCTCATCCACCTCACGCTGTTTAATAGCTGCCAATAATAAGCGGATGGTTCCAAGACGCGTCACTTCTTTGGCGCGCATGGCGGTTTTCATATCTTCGGTAATTTGGTCTTTGAGGCTCATAAATAAGTCCGTTAAATGGAAATGAATTCTTATCGTAAATGCTCTGGTATTAAAAATGCAAAAACCCGCTGCGTTTCACCGTCAGCGGGTTCAAAGCCTCTCGGTGAAGAGAGCTTTAGTATTCTGAAAAGCTGCTTAGTAGAGCTTCTTAGGCAACATTTGGCTGCGAATACGCTTGTAATGGCGTTTGGCAGCGGCAGCTTTTTTACGCTTGCGCTCAGCTGTTGGCTTCTCGTAAAACTCGCGTGCGCGCAAGTCTGTCAAGAGGCCGTTTTTCTCAATGGTGCGTTTGAAACGGCGTAAAGCCACTTCAAATGGTTCGTTTTCGCGAAGGCGGACTGTAGTCATACTGGTTTAACTCGTATATGCTCGAAAAATATCGAAAATTAACTGAATCACGGATTCTAGCACGACCAGGCCAAAAATGATTGTTTTAGGGATAGAAAGCTCTTGTGACGAGACCGGGGTGGCTTTATACAACACTGCCCCCTGGGAAAGCGGCCAACCTGCCTCCTTAGGTATTTTGGGGCAAGGACTGCACTCCCAAGTCGCTATGCATCGAGATTATGGGGGTGTTGTCCCAGAATTGGCTTCCCGAGACCATATTCGTCGGGTTTTACCCCTTTTAGACCAAAGCTTAACCGAGGCTAGCCTCAAGTTAGGTGATATCGATGCGGTTGCCTATACCCAAGGCCCAGGCTTGGCAGGCGCCCTTTTAGTCGGTAGCGCCTTTGCAAAATCTTTAGCCCAAGGACTCAAGATTCCAACGATCGGAGTGCATCACCTTGAGGGGCATCTCCTTTCCCCGCTCTTGGGCCCATCGGCGCCCCAATTTCCCTTTGTTGCCCTACTGGTTTCAGGAGGACACACCCAACTGATGTTGGTAAAAGATATTGGGCAATACGAACTACTCGGAGAAACTGTTGATGACGCTGCGGGCGAAGCATTTGATAAAACCGCCAAACTCTTGGGCTTAGATTATCCCGGTGGAGCTGCTCTTTCTGCGCTCGCAGAAAAAGGGCAAACAGGTCGCTTTGATTTACCTAGACCAATGCTGCACTCTGGAGATTTTGATTTTTCTTTCTCGGGACTCAAGACTGCAGTGCTAAATCAAGTCAAACAATTCGAAGCAAAGCACATCACTAATGCGGATGAAGTTGCACAATTTCATGCGGATCTTGCACGAGGTTTTGTTGAGGCCCTGGTTGCTGTGCTACTGCGCAAATCCGAAAAAGCAATTGAGCAAACGGGTTGTCAAGATTTAGTCTTAGCTGGTGGCGTTGCTGCAAACAAGCAACTCAGAAATGCGCTTAATGCGAGTGCACTCAAGCATGGCTTTTCAGTTCACTACCCACCAATAGCACTGTGTACGGATAACGGTGTCATGATTGCATTTGCAGGGGCACTGCGCATGCTGCAAAAAAATAATGCAGCAACTCAATCCGGATCGTTTGATGTCAAGCCCCGCTGGGACTTAGTAAACGCTTAGAGCCTTACTTCGTCAGACTAATTTTGGCGTAGGCACTGTGATTGTGAATCGATTCAAAGTTCTCAGCCTCAACCACTAAAGATTGGATGCGCTGATCTTGTTGTAAGCGTCCAGCCACATCACGTACCAAGTCTTCGACAAACTTTGGATTGCTATAAGAATGTTCGGTAACCCACTTTTCATCAGGGCGCTTGAGTAAACCCCACAACTCACTTGAGGCTTCGCTCTCTGCGGCAGAGACCAAATCCTCAACAGTCATTTTGGTTTGAGGATCCAGTACCACTGACATCGTAACGTGCGAACGTTGATTATGGGCACCAAATTCAGAAATCTCTTTTGAACAAGGGCACAGACTCATAACGGGAACAACTGCACGCAAATGCAACTGGGCTTCAAGAGTGCCACTTACATTCTGACGAGCCTGGGCTGTCCAAGTCACTTCATAGTCCATCAGACTCTCAACTCCTGATACGGGAGCAGACTTCTTAACGAAGTGTGTGTAAGTAAATTGCACACTACCTTCGGTCGCATTAAGCAATGGCAACATCTCACGAACCAGGGTCACTGCAGTAGTGCTGTCGACTGCAGCCTCTTGCTTTTGCAAGAGTGCAATAAAGCGGGACATATGCGTGCCTTTAACATGCGCCGGTAAAGCTACATTCATCTCAAATGTACCTACTGATGGAAAGCTACCGGCCTTACTGCGTACAGTTAAAGGATGGCGCACTCCGCGGATGCCAACTTGTTCGATAGCCAGAGCCCGCTCATCCCGAGTCGACTGCACATCGGGCATGCTTTGGGGTTTCAAAAAGGCGGCGTTTAAATCATTCATAAGGATATTTTCGGATAAAACCGAATTATTTGCCGATTGCTGCCCAATTCACAGGCAGGACCGCAGAAAAGCGCTCATGAATTGACTTCAGAATACCCTCAGCATTCAGACCACAATTAGCCATTAAGAGCTTGTAATCGCCATGTTCAATAAAGCTATCTGGCAATCCCAACTGCAATAGAGGTCTATTTAGCCCCATTGCTGCAAGGGCTTCTAAGCAAGAACTTCCGGCCCCGCCCTGAATTACGCCATCTTCAATGGTGACAAAGTAATCGTGATCTTGAGCCAAGGTTTTTAACAACTCGACATCGAGCGGTTTCACAAAACGCATATTTGCAACAGTGGCATTAAGCTGTTCACCTACCTCAAGCGCAGGATAAAGCAAGGTGCCAAAAGCCAAGATGGCTATCCGTTGACCTGATGCTGCAGAAGATTTACGACGAAGCTCTGCTTTACCGAAAGGGACTGTGCGCAATTCTTTTGAGGGAGTTGCACCAACACCTGCACCTCGCGGATAACGCACTGCGCTAGGATGATTCTGGTGATAAGCCGTAGTTAATAGATCACGACACTCAGCCTCATCACTTGGCGTCATGATCAACATATTGGGAATACAGCGTAAGAAGGCAATATCGTATGAGCCGGCATGGGTTGCGCCATCTGCCCCAACTAAACCGGCGCGATCCAAAGCAAATAGAATTGGCAGATCCTGAATAGCCACATCGTGGATCAATTGATCGTAGGCACGCTGTAAGAAAGTCGAGTAAATCGCAACAACCGGCTTCATACCTTCGCAAGCCATGCCTGCTGCAAACGTGACTGCATGTTGTTCAGCAATTCCAACGTCGTAATAACGATTTGGAAATTGTTTTTCAAACTCAACTAAGCCAGAGCCCTCTCGCATTGCCGGCGTAATACCAATCAGCAAGGGATCGGCATTTGCCATATCACATAGCCACTCACCAAAGACCTGAGTAAACGTTTTGTTAGCTGGGGCAGTTGGCTTTTTAACACCCTCATCCGGATTAAATTTGCTCGGGCCGTGATACAAGACCGGGTCCGCTTCTGCTAATTCATAGCCCTGCCCTTTGCGAGTAACCACATGTAAGAACTGTGGGCCACGCCCTTCGATAGCCAAGCGTCGCACGTTCTGTAGCATAGGCACCAAGGCGTCGAGATCATGTCCATCGATAGGGCCAAAATAGTTGAAACCAAATTCTTGAAAAATGGTTGAGGGTGAAACCATACCCTTGGCATGATCCTCTAAACGCTTGGCAAACTCTCGCAGTGGTGGTGCAATCGAAAGTACGCTATCAATTCCTTTTTTAGTAGCAGAGTAAATATTGCCACTAAGCAGTCTTGCCAAGTGACGATTGAGAGCACCTACTGCTGGTGAGATCGACATGTCGTTGTCATTCAGAATCACCACTAACGGCAAATCGTCATAGACGCCTGCGTTATTCATTGCTTCGAAAGCCATACCACCGGTCATTGCACTATCACCAATCACTGCTACTGCTACTTGATGCTCGCCAAGCGTTTGAAAAGCACGGGCCATACCCATCGCTGCAGAGATGCTCGTTGATGAATGGCCAGTACCAAAAGCATCGTATTCACTTTCAGAGCGACGTGGAAAACCTGCCAAGCCATCGAATTGACGCAAGGTTTTCATCTGCTCGCGACGACCTGTCAAAATCTTATGGGGATAACTTTGATGCCCCACATCCCACACAATCCGATCTGCCGGTGTGTCAAATACGTAATGCAAAGCGATGGACAATTCCACCGTTCCCAAGTTGGATGAAAGATGCCCGCCGGTTTGAGAGACGGAATCCAATACAAACTGACGCAACTCATCTGCCAATGCCGGTAACTCGTCGCGGGAAAGTTTTTTTAAGTCTGCGGGGCTGTGAATGGAATCTAAAGTCATTGGGTCATAAATAGATGATGGTTCTTTACTTGCCTCGATTGACCATCAAAAGCGCTAACTCTTTTAATGCCAACGCTTTACTGCCAAAACTAGCTAGGCTCGCGATTGCCTCGACCTGAAGCTCTTGAGCCTGTTTACGTGCGTAGTCTAAACCCATCAAGCTCACATAGGTTGGTTTGTCTTGGGCAGCGTCTTTGCCAGCCGTTTTCCCGAGGGTCTGGCTATCACTAGTCACATCCAAGACATCATCGATGATCTGAAAGGCTAAGCCCAGCTTTTGAGAGTAATTTTGTAAATGCATCATTTGTGCCTGACTGAGATGGGATGCAATTCCGCCCATTTGGACTGCACACGATAACAATGCACCGGTTTTCATGGCGTGCATTTGCTGCAAACCCGACAAGTCTAATTTCTTACCAACATTCTCTAAATCAATCGCCTGACCACCAGCCATTCCTCTTGAACCAGATGCTGCAGCAAGTACGCTAATCATTGAGAGACGCACTTCAGCAGAACAATCAGCAAGCGCTAGGATTTCAAAAGCACGGGTTTGAAGAGCGTCGCCAACTAAGAGTGCAGTTGCTTCATCAAATGCTTTATGCACAGTGGGTCGACCACGTCGCAAATCATCATCATCCATGCAAGGCAAATCATCATGCACCAATGAATATGCATGAATACATTCAATTGCGGTGGCAGCTGCATCTAATGTTGCAGGACTCGCATCACCCAATTCACCAGCGGCATAAACCAAAAGTGGACGAATACGTTTACCTCCACCTTGGGCGGCATAACGCATTGCTTGATGTAAACGTGTAGGAATAGTCGCCTCTGCATCAAGCAAAGCATCTAATGCTTGCTCACTGCGCTGTGTATGACTGGCTAGCCATTCTGGAAATGAAATAAATTCGCTCATGGTGAACTACTTAGAGTGCAAGCTAAGCCTCGAAGACTCTCACTTGTTGTTCAACCTGGGCCAATACCGCTTGGCAATGTTTGAGCAAAGCAGCACCCCGTTGATAAGCCAACAAGGTCTCTTCCAATGAAAACTTACCCGATTCCATGTCAGAAATCAGCTTCTCAAGCTCTTTAACGGCTTGCTCATATCGCAAATTTGGGTCAATTTGAACCTCTAGGCCAGTGCCTGAGCTCTCGGGTTTTTTAGATGCCATATGCTGACTTTCTCTGGATTTTCATACGAATAGCCCTATATATTAAAGCGATATGGGGTCTAGATGGGTATAATCATTCCCTTCCTTTCCAATATCGATACGTCGATGGTTGGATTGGTTATTCCGCTTAGCTTCGGCTGACGTTTTCGGGGGTGGGGAGAATGACTAATCTGGCTACCGTGCAGAAGCTTGCACCGTCCAATCTACAACTGCCGGTTTCGGCATATTTTGACGTTGATTTATACCAACGCGAAATTGAACTGCTGTTTAAGCAGGGGCCGAGTTATGTCGGTCACGAACTCATGGTTCCTGAAAAAGGATCCTATCGCACACTTGCCGCTGAGAACGAAGGTCGTCTTTTGGTGCGCAATGAATCTGGTGTCGAATTACTTTCTAACGTATGCCGTCATCGTCAAGCACTTATGCTCAATGGCAGCGGACAAGTCGAGAACATTGTTTGCCCATTACATCGTTGGACCTATGACTTAAATGGTCAGCTCTTGGGCGCTCCTCACTTTGAAGATAAGCCCTGCCTTAATCTAGGTAAGTCTCCATTACAAAACTGGCAGGGACTTCTGTTTGAAGGTCCTCGTGATGTTTGTAAAGATCTCGCCACTCTTGGTGTTGCTGATGATCTTAAATTTGATGGTTACGTTTTAGATCATGTTGAAGTGCATGACTGCAATTACAACTGGAAGACATTTATCGAAGTCTATCTAGAGGACTACCATGTCGAGCCATTCCACCCAGGTTTAGGCAAGTTTGTTTCTTGCGAAGACTTGCATTGGGAATTTGGTGACTGGCATAGCGTACAAACTGTGGGCATTCATAAGAACCTAGAAAAACCCGGTTCAAGCACTTACCAACATTGGCATGATGCGGTCTTACGTCAATTTAATGGCAAAACCCCTCGACATGGCGCCATTTGGCTAACCTACTACCCCAATGTCATGGTTGAGTGGTATCCAGGCGTGCTCTGCGTTTCCACTCTCCATCCTATGGGTCCTCATAAAACGCGCAATATTGTGGAGTTTTATTACCCCGAAGAAATTGCTTTGTTCGAACGTGAGTTTGTTGAAGCTGAGCGCGCTGCTTATATGGAAACCTGCATAGAAGATGATGAAATTGCTGAGCGCATGGATGCAGGTCGCGCAGCCCTGTTAGCTCGGGGTATCAATCAGGTCGGCCCTTACCAGAGCCCAATGGAAGATGGTATGCAGCACTTCCATGAGTGGTATCGACGGGTCATGCAGTTTTCTGACATCTAACAATGCTTTAATTGGAAATCTCTCTTAAAGACAGGCTTACCAATGAATCCACTCATCACCGCTAATCAGCTAGAAGAAATTATCAATAGTGGCGAAGATGTTTTGATCTGTGACTGCCGCTTTGATTTAGCTAAGCCAGAAGCAGGCAAAGCAGCTTATTTAGAAAACCACATTCCTGGGGCCATCTATGTCGATCTCGACCATGATTTATCTGGCCAGAAAAGCGGCAAAAATGGTCGACACCCTCTGCCCTTGCCAGAAGATTGGGCTAAAACTAAAACACGCTTAGGGATGGATAACAATACCTTGGTTGTTGCCTATGACAATCAGGGCTCCATCTTTGCGAGTCGCCTGTGGTGGATGCTAAAAGCAACAGGCCATGCCAATGTCAGGGTGCTTGATGGCGGACTCGATGCCTGGAGCGGTCCGATTGGTAAAACCCCACGTCAACCAATTGCCTGCTCTCGTCTACTCGATCCGATGCCATATGTTGGACTCGTATTGCTTGAAGAAGTGCTTGAAAATCTTCAAACCCATCAAAACAAAATAGTGGATGCAAGAGCAAACGATCGCTTTCATGGTGAGAATGAAACGCTTGATCCCATCGGCGGCCATATTCCTGGGGCCCTCAATCATTGCTATAAAGAAAATCTTTCCGGAAAACTTTTTAAAACTCGTGAACAGCTCTATCAAGAGTTTGTGAATTTACTTGGTACTACCAAAACCGCAGAAGTGATTCATCAATGTGGATCTGGTGTAACTGCCTGCCACAATCTACTAGCGATGGAGGTTGCTGGTTTAAAGGGTGCTCGCTTATATGCAGGCAGCTGGAGCGAATGGTGTGCCGATCCAAGCCGCCCTGTAGAGCGTTAATCGTAACTAAGACGCTTGCGACAAGAGCAGGACAAAACCAACCCCGCAAGCAATCAATACAGTTTGGCGTAATGACTCAGCCCAATGTGGGCGACGGTGCATTTGCGGAATGAGGTCACTTACCGCAATATAAATAAAGCTACTTGATGCAATCACCAATAAGTAAGGCATCATTGCATGCGCTTTTTCTAAAAAGAAATACGCCAACACACCGCCAAGTACAGCTGATAATCCGCAGAGCAAGTTATAGAGTAAGGCGCGCCCTTTAGAAAATCCTGCATTGAGTAGCACCATAAAATCGCCAATCTCTTGAGGGATTTCGTGAGCAATGATGGCAATTGCAGTAAAGATGCCTACCTCATAGTTAGCCATAAAGGCGGCAGCTATTAACACGCCATCTACAAAATTATGTAAGCCATCGCCAACTAAAATCATCCAACCGCTTCGACCAGCTACTTCTGCATCGTGACCATGATGATGTTCATGTCCATCACCTTCATGATGGTGACTGTGGCGTAGCAGAGCAATTTTTTCTAATAAGAAAAATCCCAACAACCCGGCTAACAAAGTACCAAATAAAATTTGTGGTTTGGTATCCGGAAAGCTAAAGGCCTCTGGAAGAGAGTGGAGTAAGGCGGTTGCTAACAAAATACCAACCGAGACGCTGACCATGTTGTCGACCATCTTCGAGAGCAGTCCCAAAGAAAAACTCGCGGCAATCAAGACACTCACCACTCCAGCAAGAATGGTGACTAGCAGAATGTTTTGAAGTATTGACACTACCTAAATGACTCCGTTTTTCTTGAACCAAGCTAGACATTTAGCCCAACCATCTTTAGCAGGGCCTTCACGATACGATTCGCGGTAGTCTGCGTGAAATGCATGGGGTGTATCAGGATAAACCACGATCACAGATTCTTTAGCCGCCAGATTGGTAGGCGCTGCTTTTGCTAATGCCGCTCGCATTTGCTCGACACTCTCCAATGAAATTCCGGTATCAGCTCCGCCGTACAAGCCGAGCACAGGGGCATGTAATTGCGCAGCAATATCTACAGGGTGCAATGGATTGCCTGGGGTTTTGTCACCAATCAAGCGTCCGTACCAAGCTACGCCGGCTCTGACTTGTGGCAAGGTCGCAGCCAACCAGGTAATACGACCACCCCAGCAGAATCCAGTCACCCCAACCCGTTTCAGGTCGCCACCATTTTTGCCAGCCCAAGCAATTGTGGCCTTGAGATCAGCAATCACCTGATCATCAGGCGTTTTAGAAATGATGTTGGTAAAAATCTCGGCAATGCTGCCATAGTTATTGGGATCTCCGGCACGCGTAAAGAAATCTGGCGCGATGGCAAGATAACCGAGCTTTGCGAAACGTCTAGCAACATCAGCAATGTGCTCGTGAACGCCAAAGATTTCACTTACTACAATAATGACTGGTAGGGATATTTTAGTATTTTGTGGACGCGCAACATAGATTGGCAGCTGATAGTCACCCATCTGAATATTTTGCTCACCAGCCTCAAGCCCAACAAAATCGGTTTTGATTGCGGCAGCCATCACTGGCATAGATGCTGGGGCAAAGCCGACGCCCATAGCACCCGCAGTCAGTGCTGAAGTTTTCAAGAAAGTTCTTCGATTTAAGGGTGTATTTGATTTCATTAATGCGCCTCCTCCCAGTTATCACCAACCCCAATACTAACCACTAATGGGACTTTAAGCTGTGCAACCTGACACATCAGACCGGGCAACTTCGCTTGCAAGAGCTCAATCTCATCTAGGGGAACATCAAATACCAATTCATCATGGACTTGTAAGAGCATCTTCGTTTTCAACTGTTCTTTTTCTATCCAATTCTCGACTGCAATCATTGCCAACTTAATTAAATCTGCTGCGGTTCCTTGCATCGGAGCATTAATCGCAGCTCGCTCCGCACCCTGCCGACGAGGGCCAGTAGATTTAATCTCTGGTAACCAAAGGCGTCTACCAAAAACGGTTTCGACATAACCCCTATCGCGAGCCTCTAGACGAGTTCTCTCCATGTATTGAGCCACACCAGGGTAGCGCTCAAAATACTTAGCGATGTAATTCTGGGCTGCCCCTCTTTCAATTCCTAGATTACCTGCCAGACCAAATGCGCTCATGCCGTAGATCAAGCCAAAATTAATGACTTTGGCATAACGACGCTGCTCAGAACTCACCTCTGCCAAGGGAATCCCAAAGATCTCAGCAGCAGTTGCTTGGTGGACATCCTTACCCGCAGCAAATGCTTCAAGTAGATTGGCATCTTCAGCAATATGCGCCATGATGCGTAACTCAATTTGTGAATAGTCCGCTGAAAGCAATTTGCATCCGGGTGCAGGAATAAAAGCCTCCCGAATCCGTCGTCCCTCTTCAGTTCGCACCGGAATATTTTGTAAATTGGGCTCGCTCGATGCCAAGCGGCCAGTGACTGCGACTGCTTGAGAAAAATTGGTATGTACTCGTCCTGTTTGAGGATCAGCCATCCTGGGTAACTTCTCGATATAAGTCGACATCAATTTGGCGAGACTGCGGTAATCCAAAATACGAGCAGGTAATGGATAGTCTTCTGCTAGTTTTTGTAGAACTTCCTCATCGGTTGAGGGGCTCCCGGATGGAGTCTTTTTGATGACTGGCAACTCTAGTTGCCCAAATAAGATTTCTGCAATTTGTTTTGGTGACTGAATATTAAAAGGCTGACCAGCCAACTGATGAATCTCACCTTCTAAAGCTAGTAAGCGTTTACCAATCTCTTGGCCCTGCTTCGCAAGCAAGGCTGAATCTATCCGAATACCATTACGCTCCATGATGCCGAGGACGCGCATTGCTGGCATCTCAATCTTTTCATAGATATACAACAAGCCGGGGTTAGCCTGAATTTGGGGCCATAAAGCCAAATGCAATCGCAGGGTGATATCCGCATCTTCAGCGGCGTACTCAGTGGCGGTTTGTAAATCAACCTGATCAAAGCCAATTTGATGAACACCTTTGCCGCACACTTCTTCGTACTTAATCGTTTTCATGCCTAGATGACGATCAGCTAAGCTGTCCATATTGTGTGGCATATGAGACTCGAGCACATAAGATTCGAGCAAGGTATCGAACTCTACACCCTGCAGAGTGATGCCATAGTTTGCAAAAATATGGGCGTCATACTTTAAGTTCTGACCCACCTTATAGTGCGTTTTACTTTCCAACCATGGCTTGAGTCGATCCAAGACATCATCGCGTTTTAATTGCTCGGGTGCATTAAGGTGTCCAACCGGAATGTAGCAGGCCTCACCTGAAGTGACTGACAAGGAAATCCCCACCAACTGGGCAGCAAGCGCATCTAAACTGGTGGTCTCTGTATCTACAGCGGTGAGGCTAGCCTCCTGAATTTTCTGAATCCATTTATCCAGGCTAGCTTCATCCAAAATGCACTCATAGTTTTTTTCGACAGCGCTCTGCATTGCACCCGCTTCTGCCGATGGCGAAGTGGTCGCCTGTAAGACTGCAAAATTTGTTGAAGCTGCTTGAGCTTGACTACTGCCTTGTTCGACTTCGCGTAACCAAGTTTTAAATGCATAGCGCTCAAATAATTCACGCAGTAGCTGACTATCTTCTGGTTTGGCATGAAGCTCATCCAAGCTCGGCACATGAGACGATAAATCGCAATCGGTCTTTACTGTAATCAGTTGGCGTGCTTGAGGCAACCAATTGAGGGCAGCACGTAAATTTTCACCCACGACACCTTTAACTTGATCTGCATTGGCCATCAAGTTGTCGAGGTCGCCAAATTCGGCTAACCATTTATTCGCCGTCTTTGGCCCTGCTTTAGGAACACCAGGGACGTTATCCACTGTATCGCCGATGATGCTTAAATAATCTACGATGCGTTCAGGTGGCACGCCAAACTTGGCAATTACTCCATCAATGTCCAAACGCTCATCAGTCATAGTGTTGATTAAGCTGACAGAGGAATTGACGAGCTGAGCCAAATCTTTATCTCCAGTCGAGATGATGGTTTTCCAACCCGCCTGACTGGCCTGGCAAGCCAAGGTGCCAATCACGTCATCAGCCTCTACCCCTGAAACCACCAAAACTGGCCAACCCAAAGCCTTGACCAGCGCATGAATAGGCTCGATTTGTTTCACTAAATCTTCGGGCATAGGAGAACGATGCGCCTTGTACTCGGAGTACATCTCGTCTCGGAAGGTCTTGCCTTTGGCATCAAAAATACAGGCAATATGGTCCGCCTGGATCTCTGAGCGAGCCCGGCGCATCATATTGACCATGCCGTATATCGCCCCAGTAGGGTCGCCAGCACCATTTCTGAGGTCTGGCATGGCATGGAAGGCACGATAGAGGTAGCTTGAGCCGTCTATCAATAAGAGTCTATGTTTAGTCATACCGCAATCGTACAATCTAGTGGTGAACTACCTACAAGTCTGGTGAATCGAATACTAGGCGGTAGGCTTAAAAAGGTGAAAATCATGCACGCTATTAGTTACTTATTTAGCCATACTTTGAGCTATGCCCTTACTTTATTGAGCTTTTTTGTAGTCTTTGCTACTTTTGGGATCAGCTCCAGCTTGGCGCAATCGACAAGTCAAGCGCTCAGCCCTTCGGAACTCGAAATGATTAATAATCAGCCGATTGCTAAGTCATCGAGCGCTTCAGAGAGCACAAATACCTCTGTCCAACGCAAACCAAGCTATCAATATACCGATAAGAATGGCACCCAAATCACAGAATATAAAGATGCGAATAGCCCTACTCAGGTTCAGGTAAAAACCCGTTTAACTACCTATGACATGTCACCACCAGACTCCGTCATGCCCGGCCCTCCCTCAGGAGATAGTGGTTTACTCAGCGTACCCAGTATTAGTATTCCACTACGCTAATTCATGGCTGTTTTCACCCCGCTTGAACTGAGCGATATCTCAGAGTGGATCGCACAGAACTTTCAGATTGGTACTGCAACTGCCATTCGCGGTATTCATGGCGGGATCGAGAACTCTAATTTCTTCTTAGATACTTCGGCAGATGGTAAGCCGCAAGAATATGTTCTCACCATCTTCGAAAGACTGACAGCCGAGCAGCTCCCCTACTATTTGGAGTTGATGCGGCACTTAGCCAATCGAGGTATTTCAGTACCCAAGCCGATCGAAAATCGAAATGGGCAAATTCTGTTTGAACTCAAAGGTAAGCCCGCTGCTATTGTGAGTAAGCTTCCTGGTCTCTCTAGACTCAGTCCCGATAGTCATCACTGCGCTCTAGTAGGTGAAATGCTCGCCAAGATGCATTTAGCAGGCAAAGACTTCAATCTCACTCAAGATAATCTACGCAGCTTAGTGTGGTGGAAAAAAACTGTGCCCGATTTACTCCCACACTTGGATGTCGACCAACGACAATTACTTCAAACCGAGCTTAAGGCCCAAGAAGAATTCTTTGGCTCCAGCGAATATGCTGAGCTCCCATTCGGAGCGAGTCATTGCGATTTATTTAGAGACAACGTGCTATTCGATCCACAAGGTAATGGGAATCAAGCCGCAGATCGCTTGGGCGGTTTCTTTGATTTCTACTTCGCTGGAACTGATAAGTGGTTATTTGATCTAGCAGTGACCGCAAATGATTGGTGTCTTGCCGACAATAAAAAAGATTTAGATCCGGAACTACTCAAAGCCATGTTAGCCGCCTATGAGGCGATTCGTCCATTAAGCACTGTTGAGAAAAAATATTGGCCCATGATGTTACGTGCAGCTGCACTGCGTTTTTGGATATCCCGTCTCTGGGATTTTTATTTACCCCGCAATGCCCAAATGCTCACACCGCATGATCCGAAGCATTTCGAGAAGATTCTAATTAGCCGGCGTACTGTATGAAACTCAACTCAGTTGGAATTCAAGAAGGCTATCACTGGATTCGCCAAGGCTTTTGGTTGTTCAAGCAAAATCCTATTGCTTTTCTGATGCTAGTCTTCATCTATGTTTTAGTTGCGCAACTGGCGATTCTGATCCCAATTATTGGTGTCATAACTGTACTGGTCTTGACCCCTACCCTATCGGTCGGCTTTATGACTGCCTGTCGCCAAGCAATCCAGAAAGAACGTATTGTTCCGCAGGTTTATTTTTGTGCGCTACGATCAACACCACTCATTCGTAAGCGCATTCTGCAATTGGGCTTGCTCTACGCCATCATGATTTTTGGACTCAGTTTGATTCTGGGTTTATTTATCAACGTTCAAGCCATCATCCCGTTGATTAGTAATGATCAAGCCATTACGCCTGAAGCAATCCATCAGCTCTACTGGGCTTTACTGATTGGCGGTTTGCTGTACTTCCCCATTGCAGTATTGATGTGGTTCTCTCCTGTACTCATTGCTTGGGAAAATATGTCAATCCCACAGGCCCTGTTCTCAAGCTGGATAGGCTGTTGGAAAAACCGTGGTGCATTTTTGTATTACATCCTGATCTGGGCCGCCATTTTGGCAGCCATTCCCCTATTGGTAGGCGCATCTTTAGATACTGTCAACTTAGGTCAAGCTGCTTCTTTTATCATCGCACCCATTTCGATGGGCGGCCTAACCATCATGCATTGCTCTTTTTATGCAAGCTGGAAGGGTTGCTTCATTGCCGATGAAGCAATGGTATTGGGCGATTAATCAATCGCAGCCAACTTGGCGATACTAAGCTGTAGCCACTTAATGCCGTGACGCTTGAAATGAATTTGCGCTCGTGCATCCTTATCTAAACCCTCTAAAGCAGTAACGCGCCCTTCACCAAACTTAGTGTGGAACACATTTTGTCCAATCTTAAATGGATAAGTATCCCGTGGGGGAGCAGCCATTCTTTTGACATTATTTGATAGAGTGCTATGCGCTCTCGTTACTGGACGATCGCTACCTGAGTCAAAGAAATCATTCGACTCGTACTCTCTTTGTCGTGTGTAGCCATCATTCCAGGTAGAGCCTGAACTTCTACCACCCCAACGCGCATCCTTTGCTTTGGGTGTTAGCCATTTGAGTGAGTCGGATGGTAACTCTTCAAGAAAGCGCGAAGGCATGTTGTAGCGGACTTGGCCATGCAACATACGAGATTGGGTATGAGAGAGATACAAACGTTCTTTAGCCCGCGTAATCGCAACGTACATTAAGCGCCGCTCTTCTTCCAAGCCGTTGAGCTCATTTACGCTATTTTCGTGAGGAAATAGACCTTCCTCAAGGCCTGTGATAAATACTGAGGTGAACTCAAGCCCTTTGGCGGAGTGCACCGTCATCAATTGGACAGCGTCTTGCCCAGCTTGCGCTTGGTTATCGCCAGCCTCTAGTGAAGCATGTGACAAGAAGGAAGCCAAGGGAGAAACTTCAACATCACCTGGTGCATTCTCGCCGGGTAAGGTCGCTGCTTTAGCATCTTGACCATAACCCTCTTCTGCAATAAATGCAGTGGCAGCGTTAATCAATTCTTGTAAGTTCTCTACGCGATCCTGCCCTTCGCGCTCACCCAGATAATGTTGAATCAAGCCGCTATGCTGAATCACAAACTCCACCGTTTCAGGCAAGGTATTGTGACGAGTTGCTTCACGCATGTGATCAATTAAACGCACAAAGCCACCTAATGCTGCACCTGCTTTACCTTCCAAGCTAGAAGCAGCCAAATAGAGCGAACATTGTTGAGCACGCGCAGCGTCTTGTAAGGCTTCAATCGATCGAGCCCCAATACCACGCGTTGGAAAGTTCACTACCCGCGAGAAGGAGGTGTCATCGTTGGGATTTTCAAGCAAACGCAGATATGCGAGAGCATGCTTAATCTCAGCCCGCTCGAAGAAGCGCAAGCCACCATACACACGATAAGGTAAGCCGGCAGAAAACAAAGCATGCTCAATAATTCGTGACTGGGCATTACTCCGATAGAGCAGCGCAATCTCCGTGCGCTGAATGCCGCTATTGATCAAAGCTTTAATTTCATCTACGAGCCAGGAGGCCTCTAAGCTATCGCTTGCTGCTTCATAGATACGAACTGGCTCGCCATGCCCAGCATCGGTGCGCAGATTTTTACCTAATCGTTCAGTGTTATTCGAAATCAGGTGGTTTGCTGTATCTAAGATGTGGCCATGCGATCGATAATTTTGCTCCAGCTTAACCATCATGGGATGGAACTGCTTCTCATATAGACGCATGTTCTCAACATCGGCACCACGGAAAGCATAAATACTTTGATCATCATCACCGACCGCAAATACGGCACTTCGCTGAGTGGATGGACGACTACCATCATGACCAGAAAGTAATTTGAGCCAGGCATATTGCAAAGCATTTGTATCCTGAAACTCATCAATCAAAATATGACGAAAGCGTTCTTGATAGTGCGTTCGAATCGGTTCAGAGTGCTTGAGTAATTCATAACTACGCAGCAGAAGCTCTGCAAAATCTACTACCCCTTCACGCTGACATTGCTCATCATAGGCTTGATAGAGTTGCGCCATCTTGGCCTGGAAATCATCGCCACTTTCTATATCTTTTGCACGCAAACCTCGCTCTTTTGCATGAGCAATAAAGTATTGCAATTGCTTAGGTGGATACTTTTCATCATCTACTTTTAAGCCTTTCAATAGACGCTTAATCGCAGATAGCTGATCTTGGGTATCGAGAATTTGAAAGGTTGAAGGTAAACCGGCATCTTTATGGTGGGCTCGTAGCAGACGATTGCACAGACCATGAAAAGTGCCGATCCACATGCCGCGGGTATTAATCGGCAACATGGCGCCTAAACGAATGAGCATCTCTTTGGCAGCTTTATTGGTGAATGTGACTGCCAAGACCCCAATTGGGGAAACCTGCCCAGTTTGGATTAACCAAGCAATCCGGGTCGTAAGCACACGGGTCTTGCCACTGCCTGCTCCCGCGAGAATGAGAGCGGATTGGGCATGGCCATTTTGATCAACAGGAGGGAGGGTAACTGCCTCGCCCTGTTCTGGATTGAGGTTGGCGAGTAAGTCGGAGTACATCAGCCCAATTATAATTTGCCTCTTATGCCAAATGCTTCGAATACCCCTAATAAATCTCCTGTGGATGAGCTAGCCAAATCCTATGAGCCAGCACCCATTGAAGCCTATTGGGGTCCCGAGTGGGAAAAGCGGGGTATTGCTGATGCCACCCTAGATGAAGATAAAGGTGACTTCAGTATTCAGTTACCACCGCCCAATGTGACTGGTACCCTTCACATGGGACACGCCTTTAATCAAACCATCATGGATGGTTTGGTCCGGCATGCTCGAATGTCTGGCAAAAATACCCTTTGGGTTCCTGGGACTGATCATGCTGGTATCGCTACGCAGATTGTGGTCGAGCGCCAACTCGATGCCCAGAAAGTTTCTCGCCATGATTTAGGTCGTGAGAAGTTCTTGGAAAAAGTTTGGGAGTGGAAAGAAAGCTCGGGCTCAACCATCACTCGCCAAATTCGTCGCCTAGGCGCATCAATCGATTGGGCTAAAGAATATTTCACGATGGACAGTAAAATGTCCAAAGCAGTGGTTGAAGTCTTTGTGCGTCTTTATGAACAGGGTCTGATTTATCGTGGCAAACGCTTAGTCAATTGGGATCCCGTTTTAGGTACTGCCGTCTCTGACCTTGAAGTAGTCAGTGAAGAAGAAGACGGTTCGATGTGGCATATCCGCTATCCACTGTCTGACGGCTCTGGTCAGCTGATCGTTGCTACTACCCGCCCAGAGACTCTGCTAGGCGACGTCGCAGTGATGGTGAATCCCAGTGATGAACGCTATCAACACCTCATCGGTAAATGGGTTTCGCTACCACTATGTGCTCGCGATATTCCAATCATTGCCGATGACTATGTAGATTTGAACTTTGGTACTGGTGTTGTCAAAGTCACGCCTGCACATGACTTTAATGACTATGCCGTTGGTCAACGCCATCAATTACCTCTCATTAATATTCTCACGCTGGATGCGAAGATCAATGAGAATGCGCCAGCGGAATACCAAGGCTTAGATCGCTTTGCTGCGCGCAAACAAATTGTTGCTGATCTCGATCAAGCTGGACTATTAGAAAAAGTGCAGCCTCATAAATTGATGGTGCCACGCGGTGACCGAACCCAAACCATCATTGAGCCCATGTTGACTGACCAATGGTTCGTTGCAGTCTCTAAACCCAGTCCAGACAATCAATATCAACCTGGATCCTCAATTGCTGGAGCTGCGTTAGCAGCCGTCACTAATGGTGATATCAAACTTGTACCTGAAAACTGGATTAGCACCTACACCCAGTGGTTAGAGAATATTCAAGACTGGTGCATCTCCCGTCAGCTCTGGTGGGGCCATCAAATCCCTGCCTGGTATGGCGACAATGGTCAAATCTTTGTAGCCCGCTCTGAATCAGAAGCTAAAGTGCAGGCAGTTGCTGCAGGCTATTCCGGAGCATTAAGTCGTGATGCTGACGTATTGGATACCTGGTTCAGCTCTGCCCTCGTTCCTTTTAGTTCACTTGGTTGGCCAGAAAAAACGCCAGCGCTTGAACACTTTTTGCCCTCCTCTGTTTTAGTCACTGGCTTTGACATCATCTTCTTTTGGGTAGCCCGCATGGTCATGATGACCTGTCATTTCACGGGCAAAGTACCTTTTCATACAGTGTATGTTCATGGCTTAGTGCGTGATGCTGAAGGCCAGAAGATGAGCAAGTCGAAGGGCAATACCTTGGATCCAATCGATCTCATCGACGGCATTGAACTTGATGCATTAGTGAGTAAAAGAACGACTGGTTTGATGAATCCCAAACAAGCCGAGAGTATTAGCAAGCGCACTCGCAAAGAGTTTCCTGAGGGCATTTCTGCATTTGGTACTGACGCTTTACGTTTTACCTTTGCTTCATTGGCATCCCTAGGTCGAAATATCAACTTTGATCAAAAGCGCTGCGAAGGTTATCGCAACTTCTGCAACAAGCTTTGGAACGCTACTCGCTTTGTCTTAATGAACTGTCCTGGTAATCTAGAGGAGAATGGCTTTGCTCCTTGTGATGATCAGTGCGGCCCAGATGGCTATCTCGATTTTTCACCAGCAGATAAATGGATTGTTTCTTTATTACAGAGAACCGAAGCTGAAGTTGAAAAAGGATTCCAGAACTATCGCTTTGACAATATTGCTAACAGCATCTACCAATTTGTTTGGGATGAGTATTGCGACTGGTACCTAGAGTTAGCCAAAGTTCAACTCCAAAATGGCACGCCAGCACAACAACGCGCTACCCGAAGAACTTTACTGCGCGTTCTGGAAACGATTTTGCGTTTAGCCCATCCTCTCATTCCTTTTATTACAGAGACCTTATGGCAAACCGTTGCACCTATGACGGGCAAAGCCTTAGAACAGCAAGCCAAACAAACGATCGCTTTACAAGCCTACCCAATTGCTCAGCCTGAAAAAATCGATGCTCTAAGTGAGGCATGGCTTAATCAAATTAAGGCGATTGTGGATGCCTGTCGTAATCTGTGTGGAGAAATGCAAGTCTCACCCGCTCAGAAAGTACCTCTTTGGATTTGTGGGCCTGAGGCCTTCCTTAAACAAGCCACCCCTTACCTGCTTGCCTTAGCTAAATTATCTGAAGTGAAGATCTACCAAGACGAGGCATCTATGGAAAAAGATGCTGCTGGAGCACCCATGGCCTTAGTAGGCGAGCTCAAACTCCTCTTGAAAATTGAGGTTGATGTCGGCGCCGAGCGCATTCGTCTGGGCAAGGAAATCGATCGTCTGGCCAATGAAATCCAGAAAGCGCGCAGCAAACTTTCCAATGAAAGCTTTGTGGCACGGGCCCCTGAGGAGGTGGTAGCCCAGGAAAAACAACGTCTTACAGGATTTGAGCAAAACCATGAGAAGCTTGTTGCACAATTAGAGCGTCTGAAATAACTCACTCATTAATGACTACTGCGCTATGACCACTACGAATAAATCCGTTACTAAAGCTGTTTTCCCGGTTGCGGGTTTAGGTACCCGCTTCTTGCCGGCTACTAAGGCTAGTCCTAAGGAAATGCTCAATGTGGTTGATAAGCCCTTAATTCAATATGCGGTTGAGGAAGCTATTGCAGCTGGCATCACCGAGATGATCTTCGTAACCGGTCGCAGCAAGCGCGCCATTGAAGATCACTTTGATAAAGCCTACGAATTAGAGGCTGAGTTAGAAGCCAAGAATAAACAAGCGCTGTTAAAAATCGTACGTAACGTAAAACCCAGTCATGTCGATTGTGTTTATGTTCGTCAGCCCGAGGCCCTCGGATTGGGTCATGCTGTCTTGTGCGCCGAGAAGCTCGTGCGCGATGAACCCTTTGCCATCATCCTAGCGGATGACTTATTAGACGGTCAGCCTGCTGTGCTCAAGCAAATGCTCGCAGTGCATGATGCTCAAAAAGGTTCAGTACTAGCAGTAGAAAAAATTGATCCCGCTAAGAGTAGTTCTTATGGAATTATTTCGGGGCCAGAAGTGAGCAAGGGGATATATCGTCTCGATGGCATTGTTGAAAAACCCCAACCTAAAGATGCACCATCTAACCTAGCTGTAGTAGGTCGCTATGTACTGTCATCAAACATTTTTCAACACATCCGCAACCTCAAACCCGGCGCCGGTGGTGAAATTCAACTTACCGATGCGATTGCTTCGCTGCTTAAGGAGGAGCCGGTATTCGGTTATGAGTACAGCGGAGTTCGGTATGACTGTGGCAGTAAATTAGGCTACCTAAAAGCTTCGATTGAATTTGCTTTGCGCCATCCAGAAGTCGGCGATGATTTTGCTGCCTACCTTAAGAGTCGCTCACTGAGCTGAGTTACTGAGGCGCTTATCTTCTTTTCATAAAGAAGATTAAGACTTCGCCTTCTTTACCGGATCCCAAGAGTTCGTTACCAGTTTGTTTGGCAAAGGCAGGAAAGTCATGGACTGCGCCTGCATCGGTTGCTTTGATCTTCAACACTTCGCCTGATTGCATATTAGCCAAAGCTTTTTTGGTGCGCAAAATTGGGAGCGGACAATTCATACCGATCGCATCGACTTCTGCGTTGAAGGGCATATTAAGATCGCCGCTCACTTGCTCGCCACCCAATCTTTAACTCCAGCTAATGCGGCTGGTAGAGCGGCTGGATTCGTGCCACCTGCCATTGCCATCTCAGGCTTACCTCCGCCCTTACCGCCGACTTGCAGGGCAACAAAGTTAACTAGGTCTCCCGCCTTTACTTTAGCAATCGTATCGGCTGTTACGCCTGCAATCAGACTGACTTTATCGCCTTGGACAGAGGCTAAAACAATCGCAGCAGTTTTGAGCTTCGCTTTAAGGGCATCCATCGTCTCGCGCAAGACTTGGGCGTCTGCCCCATCCAAACGAGCTGCTAACACCTTTATTCCATTGACATCGATGGCTTGACTGGCCAATTCATCGCCTTGGCTTGCAGCGAATTTAGAGTTCACTTTCTCAAGCTCACGTTCAGCTTGACGTAAGCTGTCTTGTAGTTGCGTCACACGATTCACTAAATCACCAGGGTGCGTTTTCAGAATTGCTGCGGCCTCATTGACACGATCCTCTAGGCCTTGCAAGAAATGTAGAGCATTGCTTCCTGTCACTGCTTCTACCCGGCGAATACCAGCCGCAACACCACTTTCAGAAACAATCTTTAAGCTACCGATATCACCAGTCCGCTGGACATGAGTGCCACCACACAATTCTTTTGAGCTACCAATTTCCAATACGCGTACTTCTTCGCCATACTTCTCGCCGAAGAGCATCATTGCACCCGTTTTCTGGGCATCGTCCAGTGACATGACTTTGGCAGAGGTGGCAGCGTTGGCTAGGATTTCCGCATTCACGATATCTTCAATCCGACGGATCTCTGCTGCAGAAATTGGCGCATTATGCGTAAAGTCAAAACGGGTTTTAGTGGCATCCACTAAAGAACCTTTTTGCTGAACATGATCACCGAGCACTTCACGCAAAGCCTTATGCAAAATATGGGTAGCGCTATGGTTACGCATGGTCTCTAAACGAAGTTTAGTGTCGACAATGGCATTGAGCGTATCACCTAACTTCAACTCACCTTCGAGCAATTCACCTTGATGGCCAAAGACATCAGTTTGAATTTTGAAAGTATCTTGTACACCAAAGCGGGCAGACTCATTACGTAATTCGCCTTGGTCGCCAACCTGACCGCCAGACTCAGCGTAGAAAGGAGTGTTATCCAAAACAACGACGGCTGCATCGCCCGCCTTAATGTTTTGCACAGAAGCGCCGTCCAGATATAAGGCAACAATTTTGGCGCCCTCATGTTTGAAATTTTCATATCCATGAAACCGAGTGGGCTTGCCTGAGTACTCTAAACCTTGGGCTACTTTGAATTTACCTGCAGCCCTAGCCTGATCGCGTTGCTTTTGCATTGCCTGCTCAAAGCCCTCTGCATCGACTGTAACGCTGCGCTCACGACAAACGTCAGCAGTCAAATCTAGCGGGAAACCAAAAGTGTCGTGCAAGCGGAAGGCGGTCTCGCCATCAATGACTTTTGCACCACCGGCCAAAGCATTCTCCAGAATCTCCATCCCGTTGGAAATAGTCTGAAAGAAACGCTCTTCTTCTTGCTTTAGAACTTCACTGACCTTGTCTTGTGCTGCACGTAACTCTGGGTAAGCATCACCCATCTCTTTGACTAGTGCAGGAACCAATTGATAGAAGAAAGGTTTACGCGCGCCAAGCTTGTAACCATGTCGGATAGCTCGACGTGCAATGCGGCGCAGAACATAACCGCGCCCAGCATTACCGGGGATCACACCATCAACCACCACAAAGCTACAGGCACGAATATGATCTGCAATCACCTTGAGTGATGGGCTATTAGCATCGCAATTGCCACCACCTGCAGCATCGACAGCTTCTTTTGCAGTTTTTAATAGGTTAACGAATAAGTCAATTTCATAATTGGAATGCACGTGCTGCAGAACTGCTGCAATGCGCTCAAGGCCCATGCCTGTATCAACACTGGGCTTGGGTAACGGGTGCATATTGCCAGCCTCATCACGATTAAATTGCATGAAGACGTTATTCCAGATCTCAATGAAACGATCGCCGTCCTCATCAGAACTACCGGGAGGCCCACCTGGAATATGTTCTCCGTGATCATAGAAAATTTCAGTACAAGGACCACATGGTCCCGTGTCGCCCATCATCCAAAAATTATCGGAGGCATAGCGTGAGCCTTTGTTATCACCAATCCGAATGATCCGATCAGCAGGGACGCCAATCTGATCTTTCCAAATCGCATACGCTTCATCATCCTCGGCGTACACAGTAACAAGGAGTTTCTCTTTAGGCAGCTTGAAGACTTGCGTCAATAGATCCCATGCAAACTGAATCGCCTCTTTCTTAAAGTAATCCCCGAAAGAGAAGTTGCCCAGCATTTCAAAGAAAGTGTGATGACGTGCGGTGTAACCCACATTATCTAAATCATTGTGCTTACCACCTGCCCGAATACATTTCTGAGCAGTCGTTGCGCGGCTATAAGGACGTTTATCAAATCCCAGAAAAACATCTTTGAATTGATTCATGCCTGCGTTAGTAAACAGCAAGGTAGGATCATCTCCAGGTACTACGGGGCTAGATGGGACAATTTGATGACCTTTGCTGGCAAAGAAATCCAGGTAGGCTTGGCGAATTTGGGAGACTTTCATGTCAATAATTATCGCATTGGCCCAAATCTAGGGCAAACCCTAGGGAGGGGTGTCTAGGTCTGCCTTACAATTCATCAGCTTTGATATAAATAAATCGGCTCAAACGCCGATACACAAGGAGATTTTGTGGAAATTCGTAATCAAAAAGATTTCGGTGCTGGCCTGATGTACATGGTTGTCGGCATCTTTTTTGCCTATTTGGCTAGCCAATATCAAATGGGCACGCCTGCCAAAATGGGCCCTGGCTACTTTCCCTTCTGGATTGGCGTACTCTTGGCTGCAATTGGCTTGCTCGTTTTAATCAAATCACTTAGCGCCAAGGCAAGCATTGAAAAGCTTCCGTCCTTTAATTGGAAAATCATCTTCTTAATCACTGGGTCTGTATTTCTATATGGAATCTTGCTCCCGATTATGGGTTTTGCCTTCTCCATTCTGGTCCTGGTCTTCACCTCGGCCTATGCTAGTCATGAATTCCATTGGAAGGGCACACTGGTTAATGCGGTAGTGCTAGCTAGCGCGACCTATTTAGTATTTGTGCAGGGATTGAAATTGCAATTTCCGCTTCTCCCCTTCTTCTTACAATAATTTACCGGGACACTAAAAATGGATTTATTCAGTAACTTAGCGCTCGGTTTCGATACCGCCTTCACGCTTCAAAACCTTCTTTATTGCTTTATCGGTTGTATTTTGGGAACACTGATTGGCGTATTGCCAGGCCTGGGTCCGATTGCCACCATTGCAATGCTTTTGCCTGCAACCTATGCGCTGCCACCCACAGCAGCTCTGATCATGTTGGCCGGTATCTATTACGGTTCACAGTACGGTGGTTCAACTACAGCTATTTTGCTCAATATTCCGGGAGAAACGTCCTCGGTAGTCACGGCAATTGATGGTTACCAGATGGCCCGCAACGGGCGAGCGGGTGTAGCCCTCTTTACAGCCGGCATGGGCTCATTCTTCGCTGGTTGCGTTGCTACTTTAGTGTTAGCGGCCTTTGCTGCGCCCCTATCTCAATTGGCCTTCAAGTTTGGTCCAGCAGAGTATTTCTCTTTGATGGTTCTTGGACTTATTGGCGCTGTTGTGCTGGCTTCCGGATCTTTGATCAAAGCGATTGGCATGATTGTGCTTGGGCTTCTTATGGGTCTAGTAGGCACTGATGTGAACTCCGGTGTTTCTCGCTACGCTTTTGATATTCCCCAATTAAGTGACGGTATTGGCTTTGTCGCGGTAGCGATGGGTGTGTTTGGTTTCGCAGAGATCATGACTAACCTCGAGAAAAAAGGTGAAGATGAAGGTTTCCTGAACAAGGTCACCACCATGATCCCAACCAAGCAAGATATTAAGCGCATGATTCCTGCAATCTTGCGCGGTACAACCATTGGTTCTATTTTGGGAATCTTGCCCGGCGGCGGCGCTGCATTAGCTTCTTTTGGTGCCTACTCAGTTGAAAAGAAATCATCTAAGTACAGCCATGAGTTTGGCAAAGGTGCGATTGAGGGTGTTGCTGGTCCTGAGTCTGCTAATAACGCAGCCGCACAAACCTCCTTCATACCACTGCTGACCTTAGGTATTCCGCCCAACGCCGTTATGGCTTTGATGGTTGGTGCAATGACGATTCATAACATTCAACCAGGGCCACAAGTCATGACCAGCAATCCAGCCCTCTTCTGGGGTCTGATTGCTTCGATGTGGATCGGCAATATGATGCTGATCATTTTGAACCTGCCATTGATTGGCATGTGGGTACAACTGCTCAAGATTCCGTATCGCTTTATGTATCCAGCAATCCTGGTCTTCTGCTGTATTGGCGTCTACACCGTTAATAACACTGTGTTTGATGTTTACATCACAGCAATTTTTGGTCTAGTTGGTTATTTATTCAATAAGCTAGGTTGCGAGCCGCCTCCACTGCTGCTGGGCTTCATCTTGGGGCCCATGATGGAAGAAAACTTCCGCCGCGCACTCCTACTGTCCCGCGGTGATTTCTCGACCTTCTTTACCCGCCCCCTCTCTTTGGGCTTGCTAATCGCAGCAGCTCTTTTAGTTGTGATCGTGGCCTTGCCAGCGGTTAAGAAAACCCGGGAAGAAGCCTTCGTCGAAGAGTAGACCGGAAACTTCTCAGAAATAAGCCCGCTGCAGTTTGCGGGCTTTTTCTTTAGGCGCGAGGATTTCCTTACAATGCTGGAATGTCTCAAGATAGTAAATCCCCTAAACCCAGCTCTAACCCTTTAATAGAGCCATCTAATTTTCTACGCCAAATCATTGATCATGACTTAGCAAACGGTGCATATGCTGATCGTAGCGATCGCGAGGGACAAAGATTACCTGCCATCATTACGCGCTTCCCGCCTGAACCCAATGGCTATCTGCACATTGGTCATGCCAAAAGTATCTGCCTCAATTTCGGCTTAGCCGAGGATTACAACCAGCTGCCGGGGGGTGCTCGTTGCAATATGCGTTTAGATGACACCAACCCCGTCAAAGAAGATGTGGAATATGCGGACAGTATTTTGGATGCAGTGAAATGGCTTGGTTTTGATTGGGGGACACGTCTTTATCATGCAAGCGATTATTTTGATCGCCTCTATGAATTTGCTGAAATTCTGATTCAGCATGGCAAAGCCTATGTTGATAGTCAAAGTGCGGATGATATTCACACCAATCGCGGCAACTTTGGTCAAGCGGGAAAAAATAGCCCCTATCGCGAACGCACTTCTGAAGAAAATTTACAACTCTTTCGGGACATGCGTGACGGCAAGTTCAAAGATGGTGAACACGTATTACGCTTAAAGATTGATATGGCGCATCCTAATATTGTGATGCGAGACCCTGTGGTATATCGCATTCGCCATACCGACCACCATCGCACTGGTAATAAGTGGTGTATCTATCCGCTGTATGACTTCACGCATTGCATTTCTGATGCGCTTGAAAATGTTTCTCACTCGATCTGCACTCTGGAGTTTGAAAATAATCGCCCACTCTATGACTGGATTCTGAATGCCTTAAAAGAAGCGGGCGTTTTCAAAGGGCCGCTACCCCATCAATACGAATTCGCTCGTCTGAATCTGACTTACACGATTACCAGTAAAAGAAAATTGCTTCAATTGGTAGAAGAAAAACATGTTGACGCTTGGGATGACCCTCGCATGCCTACCATTGTCGGTATTCGTCGGCGTGGCTATACCCCAGAAAGTATTCGTTTATTTTGCGAGCGAATTGGTGTCTCTAAGGCGGATAGCTGGATTGATATGAGTACACTTGAGCAAGCGTTGCGAGATGATCTTGAAATTAGAGCACCACGTGCAACCGCAGTCTTAAAGCCTCTCAAGCTCGTAATACAAAACTTTGATGCACAAGCTAGCGAGTCCTGCTCAGCGCCCCGTCACCCTCAACATCCAGAATGGGGTAATCGCGATTTTCATTTCACACGCGAGTTGTGGATTGAAGCAGACGACTTTATGAAAGAGCCGATCAAAGGCTTCTTCAGACTTTACCCACCCATAGGTGAGCAAGCTGGTAGCAAAGTTCGCTTACGCCATGGCTTTGTGATTGAATGTACTGGCTTTGAGCAAGACGCAGCGGGTGATGTGATTCAGGTCAATGCGAATTACTTCCCCGATAGTAAAAGCGGTACGGCAGGATCGAATAACTACAAAGTTAAAGGGAATATTCATTGGATCAGCGCTAAAGAGGCGGTACCTGCCGAAGTACGTCTTTATGACCACCTCTTTAATGATCCTCACCCAGATAGTGGGGATAAGAACTTCCTAGATGCAATCAATTCTCACTCCAAACAAACAATCACTGCTTACTTGGAGCCCTGCATGAAAGAAGCAAAGCCAGAAGAGCGCTTTCAGTTTGAGCGCCATGGTTATTTTGTTGCCGATCAACTCGACTCCAAACCTGGCAAACCTGTTTTCAATCGTGCGGTTGGACTTAAGGATTCTTGGAAATAGTTTTCAAGAATGCTGCTACGCTCGGATAGCGTAAAGCGGTTTTTAATTCACCGAGGCGCGTATTCATGACGCGTCGAGACTCTCTCATAAAAGACCAAAGCATAGGACTTACTAAAGCCTGCAATTCTTGTGCGGGCAAACGCGGCGGTCTTGCTAAAGCAAATGCATCAGCAACTTGATCAAAGTAATCGCCCATCTTAGTCTCGCCACCATCACAGGCATTAATCACTCTTTGCGGTTTACCGTAATAAACAGCAGCGCACACTAACCTAGCCAGATCTTCGCTATGAATATGATTGGAATAGGCATCTTCCTCGGGTATGAGTGCCGGCGTCTTAGCCTCTATACGCTCGAGCGGCAAACGATCCTGAGCATAAATTCCTGGAACCCTCAAGATGGTCAATGAGGCCCCATGCGCTGGCGCCCACAGTCTCAAGGCTCGCTCAGCATTGACCCGCCGCCACGCCCTTTCACTTTCAGGGTGGACTGGGGTTGTTTCACAGACTTGGGCTCCAGAATGATTGCCGTAGACACCTGTAGTACTTACATAAATCAGGCGTCGGACTTGATTGGGTCTTTGGGATAAAATTCGAATGAGATTGCGAGTGCGCTGGTCCAAACGGCCCATATTTTGTGGGGGTGCTAAATGAATTACCGTTTCAGCGATCGCACTTAAACGCCATAAGCTATTGGGTTCATCCAGATTACCTAAAAGTGGCGTGGCTCCAACTGCTCTAAGCTCAGCAAACCGGCTTGCTTGAGAAGTTAAAGCAAAGACTTTGTAGTGGCGAACGAGTTGTTTGGCTACGCGCAGACCAATGTCGCCGCAGCCAATAATCAAAATTCGAGGTTTACCAAACGGTTGCATAACTGACATCGTAACGATTTATTAAAGGAATGAGTATGTCTTACCAAGTTACCCTCAAAGCGAGCGGTAAACAATTTGAGGTTAGCGCGGATGAAACCCTACTTGAGGCAGCCCTACGCCAAAATATTCAGCTACCTTATGGTTGTAAAAATGGTGCCTGTGCCTCCTGTAAAGGGAAGGTTCTCGAAGGTAAAGTAAGCCACGGGCAACATAGTGCTAGCGCCCTCCCGCCCGCTGAAGAAGCTGCTGGCTCTGCTTTATTTTGCTGCTGCCATCCTCAGTCAGATCTTTTAATTGAAGCTCGAGAGATTCAGGGCGGTGGAGATATTCCGGTGCGCAAGGTACCTTGCCGAGTAGCCTCTCTATCTATGCCAAGTACTGATGTTGCCATTCTTAAACTCCAGCTGCCCGCTACAGATCGGTTCCAGTATTTAGCTGGTCAATATATTGAGTTTCTCTTAAAGGATGGGCAAAGACGTGCTTACTCGATCGCTACTGCCCCTGTAAATGAGGGTCCACTTGAGTTGCATATCCGTCATCTGCCTGGCGGCCTCTTTACCGACTTTGTCTTTGGCGCAGCTACGCCTGCTTTAAAAGAAAAAGATATTCTGCGTTTTGAAGGCCCTCTGGGGAGCTTTTTCTTGAGAGAAGATTCTCAAAAGCCCATCATTTTTGTTGCAGCCGGCACTGGCTTCGCACCGATTAAATCGATCATCGAGCAGATGCAGGCCAAAAAGATCACGCGCCCAATTCACCTTTATTGGGGCGGTCGTCGTCCTAGCGATCTATATCTTCATGAACTATGTCAGGTCTGGGCAAAAGATATTCCTCAATTTATTTATACCCCAGTCATTTCCGATGGTCTACCTGAAGATGCTTGGACCGGTCGCACTGGCTTTGTGCATGCATCTGTGATGCAAGATCACCCAAATATGTCAGCCTTCCAGGTATATGCCTGTGGAGCTCCAGTGATGGTGAACGCAGCTCGGCAAGACTTTTCATCAAAATGTCATTTACCTGAAGAAGAATTTTTTGCAGACTCTTTCACTAGCGCCGCGGATTTGGCTTCTGCGTAATAATGGGGTCTCAACCAAATCCCTTAACTATCCAAAGACATGAGCAAAGTACCAACCTCTATTGATACCCACTCAGTGATGTTTATCACCCAGCGGCCTGACGTGATCATGGTTGAAGGTGAGGGGTCTTGGTTAACAGACAATAACGGCAAACGCTACTTAGATTTTCTGCAGGGTTGGGCAGTCAACTGCTTGGGTCACGGTAACCCAGGTATGATCTCGGCGCTCAATGCGCAGGCTAAAAAGTTAATTAATCCTAGCCCAGCTTTCTATAACGAACCGATGATTGGTTTGTCAAACCTGCTAACGAGTAATAGTTGTTTTGATAAAGTATTTTTTGCCAACAGCGGAGCCGAAGCCAATGAAGGTGCAATTAAATTAGCGCGCAAATGGGGCCAACTCCATAAAGGTGGCGCTTTCGAGATCATTACGTTTGATCACAGCTTTCATGGTCGCACCCTAGCCACCATGAGCGCCTCTGGTAAACCTGGTTGGGATACTTTATTTGCGCCTCAAGTTCCTGGTTTTCCCAAAGCAGATTTGAATGATCTGGAATCAGTTAAAAAATTAGTTACTAACAATACGGTTGCGGTGATGCTCGAACCTGTCCAAGGTGAAGGTGGCGTCATACCCGCAGATCATGAGTTTATGAAGAGCTTGCGCAAGTTCACCAAAGAGCACAACATTCTTTTGATTGTGGATGAAGTGCAAGCAGGATGTGGACGAACAGGCAAACTCTTTGCACACCAGCTGTACGACATTGAACCCGACATCATGAGTTTAGGCAAAGGGATTGGTGGTGGCGTCCCCCTTGCTGCCGTCCTTGCGACCGATGCTGTTGCGTGTTTTGTGCCCGGTGATCAGGGCGGCACTTATAACGGCAACCCACTCATGACCGCTGTGGGTATGAGCGTTATCGAGCAGCTACTTGCTCCTGGATTTTTGGATGCAGTCAAAGCCAAAGGCGCCCTCTTACGTGCCGAGCTACTCAAATTGGCCAATGAGTTTGGACTCGAAGGTGAACGCGGTGAAGGCCTGCTCAGAGCATTGATGCTTGGCAAAGATGTCGGCCCTAAATTGGTTGAACTTGCCCGTGATCGCGCTCCAGAGGGATTATTAATTAACTCTCCAAGACCAAACTTGCTGCGTTTTATGCCAGCACTCAATATCGCTGATGAAGAAATCGTGCAGATGTGTAATATGCTGCGCGAGCTCTTAAAGCAGGTCTAGTCTACTAGATTTTTAGGTAGTGAAAAAGTCACATCCTCGACTACGCCAGACAGCGGTCTGACAGTGCGCGGTCCAAACTCCTGAATACGCGCAACAATCGACTGAGCCAGACTCTCTGGGGCTGAAGCACCAGCAGTTAAGCCCACTCGCAGCTTGCCTTCGAACCACTCTGGCTTGAGTTGATCTGGTGCATCGACCATGTAAGAAGGTACGCCCAACTTTTCAGAAAGTTCACGCAATCGATTCGAGTTTGAGCTTGCCTGACTGCCCACCACAATCACCACTTCGACTTGTGGCGCCATGAACTTCACCGCATCTTGTCGATTTTGGGTTGCATAACAAATATCTTGCTTGCGGGGTTGAACGATATTGGGAAATTTTTCTGTCAGTGCTATAACAATTTCTTTGGTCTCATCAATCGACAAAGTAGTCTGGGTAACGAAAGCGATTTTGGTGCCTACTGGGAAAGACATTTTCGCTACATCGGCCAAATTTTCAATGAGGAATACGCCCTCCTTAACCTGGCCCATAGTGCCTTCTACCTCCGGGTGTCCTGCATGTCCAATCATCAATACTGTGAAGCCCTCTTTGCATAGCTTAATCACTTCAAGATGGACCTTAGTCACTAAGGGGCAAGTTGCGTCGTACACCTGTAAGCCACGCTCCTGCGCATCTTTTCTCACTTCTTGAGAAACACCATGAGCACTAAACACCACAATTCCACCCTTAGGTACTTCATGCAGCTCTTCTACAAATACTGCGCCCTTGTCACGCAGCTCATTCACGACATAAGCGTTATGCACGATTTCATGGCGCACATAAATCGGAGCACCAAAACGATTGAGAGCTTCATTGACGATATTGATTGCCCGGTCCACGCCCGCACAAAAGCCACGGGGTTGAGCCATCAGAATTTCGGGAGGGTTCGACTCACTCATGCATCACTCTCACATAATTGCCACAATTTGCGCTTCGAAATTGACTGCCACTCCAGCCAGAGGGTGGTTGAAATCAAACCAAGCACCCTCTTCATTAATCGACTGCAATACACCAGCATACTGTGCGCCACTTGGTGCATTGAACTCAATTACATCACCTGGATTAAATTCCACATCCTCATCGCGTCCCTCTTTAAGAGCTTGCAGGGAAACCCACTGCACTAGCTCCTCTTTTCGATCACCAAAACTCTCTTCGGGAGATAACAAGGCACTTCTTTTTTCCCCCACTTTCAAACCCAGCAATACTTTTTCAAAGCAAGGTGCAAATTGTCCAGACCCCATCAAAACCGTAGCAGGCCGATCCACAAAAGTATTGATGTAATCAGCCCCATTGGGCAAGGTGAGCCGGTAGTTCAAGGTCAAATAGGAATTGGGCAAAACAGTAAGCTTGGACATTCTCCAATTGTAGCGAGACCCTCACAATGCGTTGATTCCCCCATCTCTAAATGGCCCAAACCGGAGCAACCCCGCGAAAAATTACGTTCACTGGGGGCAAGCACCTTAAGCAATGCGGAACTTTTGGCAATTTTTCTTCGGGTTGGGGTAAAAGGAAAAACTGCCGTTGAGTTAGCAGAAGATCTTTTATCTCAATTCGGCAGTCTGCCAAAGCTCCTCAACAACAGTCCTGAGGAGCTCACTGCTATTCATGGGATGGGCTGGTCTAAATGGTCACAAATTCAGGCGGCTTATGAACTAGTGAAACGCAGTCTTGAGGAGAAACTAGCTCAAGATTCGATCTTTGCATCGCCAAACCATGTCAGGGAGTTCTTGCAAGCCAAGATTGGGCGCCTTCCTCACGAAGTTTTCCTCTGCCTATACCTCGACGCCCGCTGCCGTCTGATTGAGTGCCACGAGCTCTTTAGAGGCTCGATTACCCATACGGCGGTTTACCCTCGCGAGATCCTGAAAGAAGCCCTTGAAAGAAATGCCAGCGCCCTCATCGTTGCGCATAACCATCCCAGCGGCAACCCATTGCCAAGCCAGGCTGATCAGGATCTGACCAAAACCCTTGAAAAAGCACTCCAGTTGGTAGATATTCCCTTGCTTGACCATTGCATTGTCAGTAGCAGCGGTTTTTTCTCCTTTTCAGATGCAGGGCTTATCCAAAATACCCAAAAATGATAGTAAACACTAACTTATTAGGATTTTTTAGGCTTAGCACCCAAAATCAGCCTTCGAGTGCTTAGTCAAAAGCAATTTAGGACTAGCTCAAATAGGCCCTAGCCTGATACAATCTCTTTTTTTCGCAATTATGGAGTCTGTCATGGCAAAAGTTTGCCAAGTCACTGGGAAAAAGCCGATGGTTGGCAACAATGTTTCCCATGCAAACAATAAAACAAAGCGTCGCTTTTTGCCCAATTTGCAAAATCGTCGCTTCTGGGTTGAATCTGAAAACCGTTGGGTTAGCTTGCGCTTAACCAACGCTGGTTTGCGCGTAATCGACAAAAACGGTATTGATGCCGTGTTGTCTGATCTTCGTGCACGTGGCGAAATTTAAGGAGCGCACAAATGGCTAAGGGCGGCAGAGAAAAAATTAAATTAGAGTCATCAGCTGGTACTGGTCACTTCTACACAACCACAAAAAACAAGCGTACTAAGCCTGAGAAAATGGAGATCATGAAGTTTGATCCTACTATTCGCAAGCACGTTGCTTATAAAGAATCCAAGCTGAAGTAATTGATATTCTTCAGTCAATAAAAAACCCGCTGCGTGCGGGTTTTTTATTGCCGACAATTCTGAAACAGATCAAGCGTAGCGACGCAATCTCAATGAGAAATCGCGTAAGCTCGTAAGACCACTGTCTTCAGCACGTTGACACCAGGCATGCAGCTGCGACACCAATTGCTCACGAGTCGCATTAGAGCGACCCCACAGCATCTGTAACTCACGACGCATCTCAATCATCTTGCGTAACTGCGTATTTGCCGAAATCAACTCTTCCAGCTTAAGCTTTTCTTCCTCGCTGAGGCGAGTCTCATCCTTACATAACCATGAACGCGCATCACTTAAGTGCCCCGCCAAGACTTGCATATGCTGAACTTCATTACTAAAGAAGCGGCGCAAGGTTTTACTGTAACGAGCCATGATCTCGTAACGATTGGCAATAATAGCCTCTAGAGTTCCTTGATCGGCTGGACGCAAATCACTCATGACGGGCTTAGGCGAGGTTTTCTTGACGGTTGCTAAACCTACCGCGCTCATCATCTGGATATACAACCAACCAATATCAAATTCATACCACTTGCTGGAGAGCTTTGCGCTGGTTGCAAAGGTGTGATGATTATTGTGCAACTCTTCACCACCTATCAAAATGCCCCAAGGCATGATGTTGCGCGATGCATCTTCACAATCGTAGTTACGGTAGCCCCAAAAGTGTCCAATGCCATTAATGACTCCAGCCGCAGTCACTGGAATCCATAACATCTGAACGGCCCAAACGGTTAACCCGATTGCGCCAAACAAAAATATATCGATGATGAGCATCAAAGCAACGCCCTGCCAAGAAAACTTGGAGTAGATGTTGTGCTCAATCCAGTCATCGGGAGTGCCGTGGCCAAATTTTTCTAATGTCTCTGAATTTGCTGCTTCTTTTTTGTAAAGTTCAGCACCACGTGTCAACAAGGTTTGAATGCCGAGAACTTGCGGACTATGAGGGTCATCAATGGTTTCACATTTAGCGTGGTGCTTACGATGGACCGAGGCCCACTCTTTAGTCACCATGCCGGTTGTGAGCCAAAGCCAAAAACGGAAAAAGTGGGAAGCAATTGGGTGTAAATCTAGTGCGCGGTGAGCTTGGCAACGATGCAAAAAAATCGTCACTCCAGCGATCGTGATGTGCGTCACGATCAAAGTAAAAATCAGAATTTGCCACCAAGCCCAATTGAGGTAACCATTTGCTAGCCAATGTAAAACCTGATCAAACCTGAAAGCGGTATTCAAAAGGAAATGTCCTCATAGATCTACTAAAACTCTATTTTAGAACCTTCTAACCACGAGGGTTATTGATCAGGCTCTTCTTTTGGCTTCTTGGAGACCTCTTTTAGAGGCGTAGTGCTGGCTTTTCTTTGGAAAATAGCTCCAAAGAAGCCATCAGTCCCGTGAATGTGAGGCCATAGCTGCCACCAAGGGTTATCTTTGCTGCAACCAATAGGTAAAATATCTTTAGGGAACAATGGCTTAAGAGCTTCTGCAGCAGGAATAATTTCAAAATCAGGATGATTCGCCAGAAAATCTTCGGCAATCTGTTGGTTTTCTTGGGGCAAAAGGCTGCAGGTGGCATATACCAAGCGACCGCCCGGTTTAAGCAAGCGGCTAGCGGAATGCAGAATGTTGGCCTGCTTTTGATTGAGCTCTAAAACTCCCTGTGGAGTTTGGCGCCATTTCAGATCTGGGTTGCGGCGTAAAGTTCCCATGCCACTGCAAGGGGCATCTACGAGCACACGATCAATCTTTCCAGCCAAGCGTTTGATCTTGGCATCGTTCTCACTATCAATCCACACCGGATGCACATTAGAAAGGCCGCTGCGGGCTTGTCGAGGCTTTAAATTTGCAAGTCGACGCTCTGAGGTGTCAAAAGCATACAAGCGTCCTGTCGAGCGCATGAGCGCTCCAATGGCTAAAGTTTTACCACCTGCGCCAGCGCAAAAGTCGACTACCATCTCACCGCGTTTCGGAGCAAGCAAATAAGCCAACAATTGACTGCCTTCGTCTTGCACTTCAAATGCGCCCGCCTTAAAAGCTGCTGTATTTTGTAGAGCAGGCTTACCCATGATGCGCACCCCATCCGGAGCATAGGGAGTGGGAATCGCTTGATAGCGACCACCCAGTGCATTCATATCCGCAAGCAATTGCTCGCGATTGATTTTCATGGTGTTTGCTCTTAAATCTAGTAACGCTGGATGCATCAAAGCCTTTGCTAAATCTTCGCGCGTATCTTCTCCGGGATATGCTCCAAAAGCGTCCCACAACCATTCAGGTAAGTTGTTGCGGACCAATGGATTTAAGGCTTGCGGGTCGACTGTCGAGAAACGTTGCAACCACTCATACTCACCAGGCTGCAGCACATGCGCAAGATCTGCAATGGCACTTTCAGCACGATTAGCAGAGCCTAAGCCGCCTTCAGAAAGAGCGGATACCAAGCCCAAGAGGGCTAGACGTCTAGCTTGTGAACCAGCGCCACTTTCAGCAAATTGAGCAAACTCATTTTTTCTTCGCAGAATAGCAAAGGCACTCTCTGCAATCAAAGCACGATCTCGATTGCCTAGCTGTGGCTCTGCACGAAAATAACGACTCACTACACGATCAGCTGGCTGCTCAAAGCTTAAGAGCTCTGGCAATAAACGTTCTAAGTGAATTGCGTGTTGAGGTAGGGCTTTTGCATTCGAAAAATTCTTTTGACCTACAGGCGCAATTAAGTTACCACTGGCATTGCGTCGCTCTGGACGTTTTGAAGTGTCTCGGTTTTTAGCTGCGTAGCTTTTGGTATTACTACTACGTGGGCCAGACCCACGCGATGAACGTTCTTTACTCATATTTAAAAAATTGCGGCTCCGGAGGGGATAACTTCACTTGATTACCTTCAATGCGCAATCGTCCATCAAGAAACCATTTTACGGCCCGCGGGTAAATCTGATGCTCAGCCGATAAAACACGGGCAGCTAGAGTGTCTGCACTATCGTCAGCCAAGACTGGAACCGAGGCCTGGCAAATGATGGGGCCTTCATCAACTCCCTCAGTCACAAAATGCACTGTTGCTCCATGCGTTTTCACACCAGCCTCCAAGGCCCGCTCATGGGTATGCAAACCAGGGAACTGAGGCAATAGGGCTGGATGAATATTGATCAGGCGCCCCTCAAAATGCCGAATAAATTGGGGAGTCAGAATTCTCATAAAGCCTGCCAAAACCACTAAATCAGCTCCTAATTGGTCGATTTTGTGGATCAGCACTTCATCAAAAGACTCCCGAGTGGCATGGGCACGATGTTCAACTGTAAAAGCTGGAATACCCTCTGAGCGAGCAAAATCAAGGCCTTTGGCAGCAGAATGATTGGCAATCACCCCTGAAAAAATGACTGGCCAGGCCTCTTTTTGAGCAGTTTTGACAATGGCCTCGAAGTTCGATCCGCGGCCAGAGATTAAGGTAACGATTGAAAGCATGCCCACAATATAATTGATGGCTACCCTGAAAGCGATTTGTGAACGTATTCCGTGGCCCCACCCAGTTTTCTGCAGGACCGGCTTGTGCCTTAACCATCGGTAATTTCGATGGCGTGCACAGGGGTCATCGCGCCCTACTAAAACAACTCAAGGATGGCGCCAAGGAAAAAGATTTGGTCAGCTGTGTGATGACTTTTGAGCCTCACCCCAAAGAATTCTTTTCCCCTGAGCAGGCACCACCCCGCATTCTGAATTTACGCGACAAGCTCTGTGCATTTTCAGAGGTTGGAGTTGACCGCGTAGTGGTAGAGCATTTTGATAACGCCTTTGCCAAACTCACACCAGAAGAATTTGTTTCGGAGATTCTAGTGAAGCGCTTGAACGCCAAATGGATTTTGATTGGTGATGACTTTTGCTACGGAGCTAAGCGTGCCGGAAATTTTGCAAGCCTGAAAGCTGCAGGCGATCGACTGGGTTTTGAAGTATCTAGCATTGCTACCGTCCTTGAGGATGGTGAACGTATCTCGAGTTCAGCACTGCGTGATGCATTAGCGAGTGGTGATATGCAACTTGTCGCCAAGTTACTGGGCCGTCCTTATGGAATTTCTGGGCACGTCATTCATGGTCAAAAGTTAGGCCGAGAGCTTGGCTTTCCGACACTCAATCTTGCTGTAGCCAATCATCTCCATCATCGCAAACCTGCAACCAGCGGAATCTTTGTGGCGCAGGTTCACGGCCTGTCTGACAAGCCTTTACCAGCTGTGTCCAGTCTGGGTGTCAGGCCTACCGTAGAAGATGAAGGACGCGTTCTTTTAGAAACACACGTGTTTGATTACGATCAAGATGCTTATGGCAAAGTTGTTACAGTAGAGCTCCTAGAAAAAATTCGGGACGAGGAAAAATACTCCAACCTCAATACCCTTACCCATGCCATTGCGGCAGATGCACAGCACGCCAGAAATTATTTCCAGAAAAAAACTTATGTCTGAAAAAGAAAACGCTTATCCAGTCAACCTTCTAGATACTGCATTCCCAATGCGGGGAGATCTAGCCAAGCGTGAACCACAATGGGTTGAGCAGTGGCAGAAAAATAAGCTCTACGAAAAGATTCGTGAGGCGCACGCTCATCAGCCTAAATTTATTCTGCACGATGGCCCCCCCTATGCCAATGGTGAGATTCATATTGGACATGCAGTAAATAAGATTCTGAAAGACATGATTGTTAAATCCCGTTGGCTGATGGGCTTTGATTCTGTTTATGTGCCAGGCTGGGATTGTCATGGCATGCCGATTGAGATCCAGATTGAAAAACAGTTTGGCAAAAATCTACCGACTGCCGAAGTGCAATCCAAAGCACGTGCCTATGCGCAGGCGCAAATTGATAAACAGAAGAAAGATTTCGAGCGCCTAGGAGTGCTGGGTGACTGGAACAATCCCTACCTCACCATGAACTATCGAAATGAGGCTGATGAAATTCGGGCCTTGGGCAAGATCTGGGAAAAAGGCTATGTCTTTCGCGGCCTCAAGCCTGTGAACTGGTGCTTTGACTGTGGCTCTGCATTGGCTGAAGCCGAGGTTGAATACCAAGACAAGACCGACACAACTGTTGACGTCGCATTTGCATTTGATGATGCACAGCTACCTGCACTTGCAAAAGCCTTTGGCTTAAATGCATTGCCAGATAAGCCCGGCTTCACCGTGATTTGGACTACCACGCCCTGGACCTTGCCTGCTAATCAAGCCTTGAACGTTCACCCAGAAGTGAGTTATGCATTAGTGGATGCAGGCGATAAATTATTGATTCTGGCTAAAGATCGTGTCGAGACTTGCTTAAATGAGTACGGTCTCGAAGGTAAAGTCATCGCTACCTGTCTAGGCAGTCAATTAGAAAACATTTCTTTTTGGCATCCCTTGGCGAAACTAGACGAGGGCTACCGTCGCTTATCGCCAATTTACCCTGCCGAGTACGTCACACTCGATACAGGTACCGGAATTGTTCATTCATCGCCAGCATATGGTGAGGAAGACTTTAAGTCTTGCAAAGCCCATGGCTTGTCTGACAAAGAGATTTTGAATCCAGTGATGGGTAACGGCGTCTATGCCTCATGGTTACCCCTCTTTGCTAATGAATTTATCTGGAAAGCCAATCCGAAGATTGTGGAAGCCTTGCGTGAAGCAGGAAGCTTGCTAAAAGATAAAACTTATACGCACTCCTACATGCACTGCTGGCGTCATAAGTCACCCATCATTTATCGTGCGACCTCACAATGGTTTGCGAGCATGGATAAGAAGCCTAGCGATGGCAAAGCCAGCTTACGAGAAACTGCCTTGGCCGGCATTGAGAACACCGAATTTTTCCCTGCATGGGGTAAGCAACGCTTACATAGCATGATTGCCAATCGTCCTGACTGGACTTTGTCACGCCAACGCCAATGGGGTGTGCCGATGGCTTTCTTAGTTCATAAAGAAAGTGGCGAGCCACATCCAAGAACCCTAGAGTTATTAGAAGAAGTAGCAAAGCGAGTAGAGCAAGGTGGTATTGAAGCTTGGCAAAAATTAGAATTGAGCGAACTCATTGGCGATGAAGCAAGTCAATACGAGAAGAATCGAGACACATTAGATGTTTGGTTTGACTCAGGCACTACACATTGGCATGTGATTCGTGGCTCGCATCGTGATCAGCTCTATCGTCTAGAAGCTGAGACAGCAAAAGGCCGCCTAGCTGACCTGTATCTCGAAGGCTCAGATCAACATCGCGGCTGGTTCCACTCCTCACTATTAACCGGCTCCATGCTTGATGGCAAACCGCCCTATAAGGCACTGCTCACACATGGCTTTACTGTAGACGGTCAAGGTCGCAAGATGAGTAAGTCGATTGGCAATGTGATTGCCCCTCAACAGGTAGCCGATAAGTTAGGCGCTGAAATCATTCGCCTGTGGGTAGCCTCCACGGATTACTCTGGAGAGATGACTATCTCCGATGAGATTCTCAAACGAGTAGTAGAGAGTTATCGTCGCATTCGTAACACCCTGCGATTCTTATTGGCGAACTTAGCTGACTTTGACCCTAGCAAGCATGCCATGCCGGCAGACCAATGGTTAGAGATTGATCGCTATACAGTGGCTTTAGCATCCCAACTGCAAAATGAGGTGAAAGCTTCCTATCAAGCTTATGAATTCCAGCCAGCGGTTATCCGGATGCTCACCTTCTGCTCAGAAGATCTCGGGGGCTTTTATCTCGATATCCTGAAAGATCGACTCTATACCAGTGCTCCTGATTCTCCTGATCGCCGTGCAGCCCAGAATGCGCTCTTTCATATTACAAAGAATCTGCTCAAGTGGATTGCACCCTTCCTTTCCTTTACGGCAGAAGAAGCCTGGCAGGTTCTGCCACATGCTGCAAATGAAAAAACCAAGACTTCAATCTTCATGGAAGAGTTTGGTAACTTTCCTGAAATTAACAATGCGAAAGACTTACTGGCTAAATGGAATCGCATTCGTGAGATTCGTTCTGAGGTAACTAAGGCGATTGAAATCGAACGTGAAGCAGGTCACGTTGGTTCATCACTACAAGCTGAATTGGTGATTAAATTACCTCAACCTGATTTTGCCATCCTCAATAGCCTAGGCAATGACTTACGCTTTGTCACGATTACCTCGAGTGCTTCGGTTGAGCTCCATCAAGAGCCTCTTGAGATTGCGGTCCGGGCTAGTCAATATAAAAAATGTGGTCGTTGCTGGCACCATACTGCTGATGTTGGCAGTAACGCTGAGCATCCAGATTTATGTGGCCGTTGTATCAGCAATCTTTTTGCGAGCGGTGAGCATCGCTTGTTTGCTTAAGATTGATTTGAGAATATGCCGCTCTATTCTTCCCTTACCATCGCCACCTTAGTGCTGCTGATAGATCAAGTCACTAAATGGCTAGCCTTAACGCATTTGCAATTAGGCATTCCTCAGCCTGTTTTGCCTTTTCTAAACTGGCTGTTGCTTTTCAACCCAGGTGCAGCATTTTCTTTTCTGGCGCAAGGAAGCGGCTGGCAGCGCTGGTTCTTTACTCTTTTGGGTTTGGCTGCTTGCGCTTATATCGTTTACTTACTGGCACGCACACAACTTAATAAAACGATGGCTTGGGCATTAAGCCTCATTCTAGGAGGGGCCTTAGGTAATGTTTTAGATCGACTGATGCTTGGCTTTGTGGTCGACTTTATAGATTGCCACTACGGGAACTGGCATTGGCCAGCCTTCAATATTGCTGATAGTGCCATCTCCATTGGTGCAGCCCTCATTATTTTGGCTGAATTACATCGGGCATTTGGCAAATCTGCCCAACCCCTTTAAGCTTGCACCATGCAATCACTCTTGAACAAAAAAATTGTCCTCGGCATCTCCGGAGGAATCGCTGCCTATAAGTCCGCTGAATTAGTACGTCAACTGATTCAGGAAGGCGCCCAGGTTCAAGTAGTGATGACTAATGCTGCCCAGCAATTTATTACGCCTGTAACGATGCAGGCTTTAAGTGGCAATCCGGTCTTCACCTCCCAGTGGGATCACAGCATTGCTAACAACATGGCACATATCGAGCTCTCTCGTGGTGCGGATGCGATTCTCATTGCGCCTACCAGTGCAGATCTCATGGCAAAACTCTCGCTTGGTTTGGCTGACGACTTATTAAGCACCCTTTGCCTTGCGAGAGAATGTCCTCTACTCCTAGCGCCTGCTATGAATCGTCAGATGTGGGATCACCCTGCAACACAACGCAGCGTGAAACGTTTAGAGTCTGATGGGGTTGATATTCTCGGCCCTGCCAGCGGTAGTCAAGCATGTGGTGAAACTGGTATGGGCAGAATGCTCGAGCCTGCTGAAATTACCGAACAACTCATTGCTTTCTTTCAGCCTAAGCCGCTAAAAGGTAAGCGCGTCTTAATTACTGCTGGACCAACTTTCGAAGCAATCGACCCTGTTCGTGGCATTACTAATTTAAGCTCTGGCAAGATGGGTTTTGCGATTGCTCGTGCAGCTGTTGAAGCAGGTGCAGAAGTACATCTCATAGCTGGTCCCTGCGAACTACCGACCCCCCTACTCAGCAGTGGAAAAATTACCCGGACTAACGTAACCAGCGCAAAAGTAATGCATGCTGCAGCAATACAGTCGAGTGACTGCGATATTTTCTTTGCGGTTGCTGCAGTTGCAGACTGGGGTATTGCTAAACCCTCAAAAGAAAAGATTAAGCGCCAAGGTGGAAAAATTCCTGCATTGGATTTTGTTGCGAACCCAGATATTTTGTTGGATATCGCCAGTACAGTAAAAACCAAAGCAGGCAAACCCCACCCCTACTGCGTCGGCTTTGCAGCAGAATCTTCTGCACTTGCCGAACATGCAGCTGAGAAACGCAAACGCAAGGGAATTCCCATGATTGTTGGCAACATAGGGCCAGATACCTTTGGTAGCGATCTCAATCAATTACTCGTCATTGATGCTGCTGGTAGTAAAACACTGAATAAGGCTGATAAATTACAGCTGGCCCGCCAGCTTGTGCAACTCGTCGCCAAAAAGATTTAAATCACACCCCATCGTTTTAGGAAATCCCATGCAAGCTTTACAAGTCAAAATTCTCGATGAACGGATGCGTTCTCAATTACCCACTTATGGCACGCCCGGTAGCGCTGGTCTTGATCTACGGGCCTGTATTGATGAAACCATTGAGATTGCTCCCGGTCAGACGGTGCTCGTTCCAACGGGTCTGGCAATCTTTGTCGAAGATCCTGGCTATGCTGCATTGATACTGCCCCGTTCAGGCTTGGGTCACAAGCACGGGATTGTTCTAGGCAACCTCGTAGGATTGATTGATTCAGATTACCAAGGGCAGTTGATGGTAAGCACCTGGAATAGAGGATCAACCCCATTCAAGCTCGAGCCAATGGAGCGTCTGGCGCAGCTCGTGATCGTACCTGTCCAGCAAGTTGAGCTCAAAGTAGTTGAAGAGTTTGCGCAGAGCAGTCGTGGAGCAGGTGGTTTTGGTAGCACTGGCAGAGCATAAGTTCAGCCCCAAATAAAAAACCACCCGAGGGTGGTTTTTTAATGATCATCAAATCAAATTACTTGCGAATATGCGCATGGCGAGCAGCGTCTTGCGACATACCAGCGCCCTTACCTTCGCGAGATTCTTTTTCAGCAGTAATTTCTTTGCGACGCTCTTTGCAAGATCCAGCAATTTCTTGCAAAGCTTTACGTGCGCGAGCAGCGGAGGCTTTGATGCCATTACCCATAAACTTTTCGTTTTCAGCCTTGTAGGTCTCTAAGGCGCTGAGTAATTTATCGTGATGAGACATATTTTCCTTTTATTTTTAGATTGTGAATTTAAATCTCTTCAGCAGGAGCGACATCTGCCTTAGTCGGTGCTTTTGGAATGCTTGGAGCATCGAACTCAAGTAGTACTTTGCCATCCGCATCGATATCTACAGCCACATGACCACCCTGAGCCAATTTACCAAAGAGCAATTCATCGGCAAGGGCCTTGCGAACTGTATCTTGAATAATCCGCTGCATTGGACGCGCACCCATGAGAGGATCGAAGCCATGCTTCGCCAAATGACTACGTAGTGCAGGGCTGAAAGTCGCATCAACTTTTTTCTCATGCAACTGCTCTTCTAGCTGCATTAAGAACTTATCAACCACGCGCATGATGATGGATTCATCCAAGGCCTTAAAGGAAACAATTGCATCCAAGCGGTTGCGGAACTCTGGGGTGAAGAACTTCTTAATATCAGCCATCTCGTCGCCAGACTCACGCGCATTGGTAAAGCCAATGGTCGACTTCTGCATGGCTTCAGCACCAGCATTGGTTGTCATGATAATGATGACATTTCTGAAGTCGGTCTTGCGGCCATTATTGTCAGTTAGGGTACCGTGATCCATCACCTGCAATAGGATGTTGAAGATGTCTGGGTGGGCCTTCTCAATCTCATCTAATAACAAGACACAATGGGGCTTCTTATTGACAGCCTCAGTCAGCAAGCCGCCTTGATCGAAACCAACATAACCAGGGGGCGCTCCAATCAAACGGCTCACTGCATGGCGCTCCATGTACTCAGACATATCAAAGCGTAGTAATTCAATACCCAAGATATAGGCCAGTTGTTTCGCTACCTCAGTCTTACCCACGCCAGTTGGGCCAGAGAATAAGAATGAACCAATTGGGCGATCGATCTTGCCCAAGCCGGCACGAGTCATCTTGATTGCGCTAGCCAAAGCCTCAATAGCAGGATCTTGTCCAAACACCACACTTTTGATATCGCGATCTAAGGTTTGTAACTTACTACGGTCATCCACTGTGACTGATTGGGGCGGTATGCGGGCAATCTTTGCCACAATCTCCTCAATCTCTGGACGGCCGATCGTTTTCTTCTGCTTAGACTTTGGCAAAATGCGCTGAGCAGCACCGGCCTCATCAATCACATCAATCGCCTTATCGGGTAAATGACGATCGTTGATATAGCGAGACGATAGCTCTGCAGCAGCTACCAGAGCAGCGGCAGCGTACTTCACACTGTGATGCTCTTCAAAACGGGATTTAAGGCCACGCAAAATTTGTACAGTTTGATCCACGGTGGGCTCAACGACATCCACCTTTTGAAAGCGGCGCGAGAGTGCTGCATCTTTTTCAAAAATACCGCGATACTCAGTAAAGGTGGTTGCACCAATACATTTAAGTTGACCGTTTGATAAAGCAGGTTTAAGCAAATTGCTCGCGTCTAAGGTTCCACCAGATGCGGCACCTGCCCCAATCAAAGTATGGATCTCATCAATAAAAAGGATGCCGTGTGCGCTGTCTTTTAGGGATTTAAGGACGCCCTTGAGGCGTTGCTCAAAGTCACCGCGGTATTTTGTTCCAGCGAGTAGTGCACCCATATCGAGCGAGTAGACCGTTGCATCAGCCAAGATCTCAGGCACATCACCTTTCACAATTCTCCAAGCTAAGCCTTCAGCAATGGCGGTTTTACCAACCCCAGCCTCACCAACGAGTAATGGGTTATTTTTACGACGACGGCATAGTACTTGAATCACGCGCTCAACTTCACCCTCGCGCCCAATCAGGGGATCAATCTTGCCCTGGCGCGCTAAGGTATTGAGGTTCTGGGTGTACTGATCGAGCGGGCTTTCTTTACCACCGGAAGTAGCTTCCTCAGATTCTTGAGCAGGATCAGCAGGCTTAGCATGCTCAGTTTGATCCTTGCGCACACCATGGCTAATGAAATTGACCACATCCAAACGGGTCACACCTTGCTGCTGCAAGAAATACACTGCATGCGAGTCTTTTTCACCGAAGATGGCGACCAGCACATTAGCGCCAGTCACTTCTTTTTTCCCACTCGAGGTAGATTGAACGTGCATGATTGCACGCTGAATCACACGCTGGAATCCCAAGGTAGGCTGCGTATCGACTTCATCATTGCCCGGCACAATCGGCGTGTTGTCGTTAATGAAATTCTTGAGCTGTGCACGCAACTCGGCAATGTTGACTGCGCAAGCTTTCAGTACTTCCACTGCGGTGGCGTTATCCAGCAGCGCAGCAAGCAAGTGCTCAACTGTAATGAATTCATGTCGAGCTGCCCTCGCGTCAACAAAGGCCATGTGCAAACTGACTTCTAATTCCTGGGCAATCATATTTCCTCCATGGTGCACTGTAATGGGTGACCCGCTTCGCGGGAGAGTTCGACAACTTGATGAACCTTGGTAGCGGCAACATCGCGCGTGAAAATACCGCACACACCTTTGCCGACTAAATGAACTTGCAACATAATGCGGGTCGCTGTCTCATGATCTTTGTTGAAGTATTCCTGAATCACCATAACGACAAACTCCATTGGGGTGTAATCGTCATTCAACAACAAGACCTTAAACATTGATGGGGCCTTCACCTTCTCGGCTTGTTTTTCAAGAAGAATGGTGTCCTCTACATGAGGATTAACAGGATTTCCGGAAACGGGATTTTTGGGTGCAGGACTCATGAGAACCATTCTAAACACAGATCAGCAAACTTCAATTTACTGGGGCTTTGGGAAGAAAATTCTTCAATATCTAGCCGATAACCCTATATTGGGGCATTTTTTGATAAAAAAAGGGGTGTTTTCATGCCTTTATATGCACATAACTCCTTGACACACTTAGGAAAAGGGCAAACAATCGGGGGTAGGCTTCAAAAAGAAGTTCTATTTAGGCGTGTTGTGGAGCGAGACTGATTAAAAAGTATTCACCCTCTTCACGGTTGTTTTAAGTTTATGTAATGGAGTTCGCATGGCGACCGGAATTGTTAAGTGGTTCAATGATGCAAAAGGTTTTGGCTTTATCAAACCTGATGATGGTGAAGAAGAGTTGTTCGCGCACTTCAGCGCGATTACTATGGCGGGTTTCAAAACCCTCAAAGAAGGCCAAAAGGTAACGTTTGACATTACCCAAGGTCCTAAAGGAAAACAAGCTACCAATATTCAAGGTGCTTGATAGACCATAGATCACTACGGAAAACCCAGGACTTGTTCCTGGGTTTTTTTTCGTCCGTAATTTTCTTGCCATAAAATACTTTCTTTCTAGGTCATTAGCTGCGCTATGAATACAATCCCTCGACTCTTTTGCATAGTCGCATTTGCTGCGATCGCTTCATCCGCAAATGCGCAATTGAACATTGGCTTACGTACGATCCAAATGAAAGTGGGCATTTATTCCATTCAAGCCGAAGTTGCTGATAGCCCGGATCTGAGAGAAGTCGGCCTTATGAATCGAACCAGCCTACCAACCAACTCTGGCATGCTCTTTATCTTCGAACAAAAGGCAGGCAATTGCTTTTGGATGAAGAATACAAAACTACCCTTATCTATTGCTTTCATTGCCGATGATGGCAAGATCGTCAATATCGAAGAGATGCAAGCAGATACAACCAATAACCATTGCCCTAAGGCGCCCATTCGTTACGCTCTAGAAATGAACAAAGGATGGTTCTCTGAAAGAGTCATCGTTCCTGGTAACACGATCCAGGGCCTGCCAAAGAGATAGTGATTAATTTCAGGCAATAAAAAAGCAGACCTTAGTCTGCCTTTTCTTTAGTAGGTCAATCTATTTACTCAAAGTGGCAAACATAGTGAACGGGTGCTTCTGCGCGAATAATGAAGTAACCACCCTTCTCAACGGTCCAGCTCTGACCTGCTTTGAACTCTTGCTCTGGAGCACCATTAATACTCACAAACGCATGGCCATCAACCACCTCCATTACCTCTTTGGTGCTAAGGTCGAATCGCAGAGTACTAGGTAGAACAACGCCGACTGACTTTCGAACGCCATTAGGTAGTGTCACAGTATGAGAAACACACTTACCGTCAAAAAAGACATTGGCTTTTTTGCCAACTGAAACTTGATCAAATTGCATCTGAATTCTTTCTAATAAGTTAACTAATTACTTGCCAGAGCGTTTACGCTTGGCAATTTCAGCTATTCGCATCCGTAAAGCATTGAGCTTAATGAAACCGCCAGCATCTGCTTGGTTATAAGCGCCCCCATCATCATCGAAAGTGGCAATGTTCTGATCAAACAGCGTGTTAGCAGAGTCTCTCGAAATTACCGAAACAGAACCTTTGTAGAGCTTGAGACGCACTACGCCATTTACTTGTTGCTGAGTATGGTCAATAAGGGTCTGCAATGCCAGCCGCTCAGGAGACCACCAGAGACCGTTGTAGATCAAACTGGCATAGCGAGGCATCAAGTCGTCTTTCAAGTGCGCCACTTCACGATCTAGTGTGATACTTTCGATTCCGCGATGGGCCTTGAGCAAAATAGTGCCGCCAGGGGTTTCATAGCAACCCCGACTCTTCATGCCAACAAAACGGTTTTCTACCAGATCCAGGCGGCCAATGCCATGCATGCCACCTAATCGATTGAGCTCAGCCAATAATTCATGGGGCTTATAGGCCTTGCCATCGACGGCAATAGGATCACCAGCGCGGAATTCAATCTCAATGATTTGGGCTGCATCAGGAGCCCTCTCAGGAGAAACTGTCCAACGCCACATTGACTCTTCAGCCTCAGCATTGGGATTCTCGAGATGGCGACCTTCATAACTGATATGCAAGAGATTGGCATCCATTGAATACGGTGAGCCACCCTGCTTATGTTTCATCTCGACCGGAATGCCATGCTTCTCGGCATAGGCCATCAATTTTTCACGGGATAGTAAATCCCACTCACGCCAAGGTGCAATCACTTTGATACCAGGCTCAAGAGCGTAATAGCCTAATTCGAAACGGACTTGATCATTACCCTTACCAGTAGCACCATGTGATACCGCATCAGCACCGGTCTTACGAGCGATCTCAATTTGACGCTTAGCAATTAGTGGTCTTGCTATTGAAGTGCCGAGTAAATACTCGCCTTCATAAACAGTATTAGCGCGGAACATGGGGAATACAAAATCGCGCACAAACTCTTCGCGCAGATCATCGATAAAAATATTCTCAGGCTTGATACCAAACTGCAAAGCTTTGGTACGCGCTGGCTCAAGCTCTTCACCCTGGCCTAAGTCAGCCGTAAAGGTAACGATTTCACATTGATAGGTATCTTGTAGCCACTTCAGAATTACACTGGTATCTAAACCACCCGAGTAGGCTAATACGGCTTTTTTAATATCAGACATAGTTCCATTCAATCCAAAAAATATTTAATCCAAACGACCACAGAGCAAATACTCCATCAAGGCTTTTTGAACATGCAAACGATTTTCTGCTTCTTCCCAAACAACGCTTTGGGGGCCATCAATGACTTCAGCGGTAACTTCTTCACCACGATGCGCAGGCAAACAATGCATAAATACTGCGTTGGGTTTTGCTAAGGACATCAACTCTTGAGAAACAATCCAGTCTTTGAATGCAGTCATACGAGAGGTATTTTCCTCTTCGTAACCCATACTGGTCCAAACATCCGTGGTGACTAAATCAGCACCCTTACAGGCTTCTTTAGGATCAGCACAGACCGTCAGATGTTTAAGAGTATTACTGCTGATACGAGACATATCTAGCTGGTAACCAGCTGGGGCAGAGAAGCGCAATTGAAAATCCAATTTCTCGGCTGCTTGTAACCAGGTATAGGCCATATTGTTGGCATCACCTACCCAAGCAACTGTCTTGCCCTGAATCGAGCCACGCGTTTCTACAAAGGTAAAGATGTCCGCCAAGACTTGGCAAGGATGATATTCATTGGTCAAACCGTTGATCACAGGCACGCGCGAGTTAGCAGCAAAACGCTCAATGATGTCCTGGCCGAAAGTCCGAATCATGATGATGTCTGTCATCCGAGAAATCACTTGAGCCGCATCTTCTACAGGCTCGCCACGACCTAGCTGAGTATCACGGGTGTTCAGGTAAACCGCATGTCCACCCAGTTGATGAATGCCTGCCTCAAAAGAGAGACGGGTACGAGTAGAGTGCTTCTCGAAGATCATGGCAAGTGTGCGATCGTGCAATGGATGCCAAGTCTCATAGCTTTTGAATTTGGCCTTAAGGTAGGCAGCCCTCGACAATAGGTAGTCGTACTCTTCGCGAGTCAAATCGGCAAACTGTAAGTAGTGTTTTACCTGCCCTGGGACCTGGGGTTTTGCCAGAGAGGTTTTGGTGGAGCTAGCTACTGCATTTTTAGCTTGCATTTTTTATACCAACATTCATCTACATAAAATAATTACTAAAGTCATCTTAAGGCCGCTTGGCGCTGTTAAGCTAGCGGTCTTAACTACTTTGATTCTTTACTCTAACGCTGACGCAAACTTGAACCACAAAAAGCTTTTCATTCAAGGTATTACAAGCTCTGGCAAGCCGTTTAGACCCAGCGATTGGGCTGAACGCCTTTGCGGTGTAATGGCATCTTTTAGACCCCCGGGTAATTCTGGAGACCCTCGCTTTACCTACTCACCCTATGTAACGCCTGTTCTCATCGCGCAAGTCAAATGCGTTGTGATCGATACCCGACTAGGAGACCTCGATCCTCGTGCACTCGACTTTGTCATGAACTTTGCCAAAGACAATGGACTACCGATTGAAGAGGCTTGTGAGTTCGAACCCCAAACACGCACCTAGTCTTAAAAACAAAAACCCGCTCGGATAAGGAGCGGGCTCGGGCAAGAACACTCCCTTGCCAGCCAGTAAATCTAAAAAACTTACGCTGCCATTGCCTTGATAGCTGCAGACAAACGGGACTTCTGACGTGCTGCAGTATTTTTATGCGCAATCTTCTTGTCGGCAATCTTGTCGATAGTAGCTTGGGTTGCTGCAAAAACTTTTGCAGCAGTTGCCTTATCACCAGCTTCAATTGCCTTACGTACTGTCTTAATAGAAGTACGCAGCTTAGAACGCAAGCTGGAATTGTGCTCATTCTGTTTTACTGCCTGCCGTGCGCGTTTACGCGCTTGTGCGGTATTGGCCATCTCTTTAAACCTTGCCTAAAAAATTACAAACTACGATTCGTTAAAAAATTCTTTTGGGCTGCTACCGTCTGACTTCCTTGAAGGAAGAAGCCCACCAAAACCCAAGATTTTACCCGAAAGGCTCAAAAAAGCCCAGTTGCATGATAAATAGGGGAAAATCCCTCCATGAACCTGCTTTCTGCTGCTGCCAAAGTCAGTTCTCTGACCATGATTTCCCGTATTACGGGGCTCCTCAGAGAGACCCTGATTGCCCGTAGCTTTGGGGCCTCAGAGTGGACAGACGCCTTTAATGTGGCTTTTCGCCTCCCGAATCTTCTGCGGCGCCTATTCGCTGAAGGGGCTTTTTCCCAGGCATTTGTACCGATTTTGGGGGAGGTCTCTAGTCAGGGGGATGTCAAACAGTCCCAAATTCTCATTAATGCGGTGGCAACCCTCTTGTTTTGGGCTTTATTGCTGACAGTCATCCTGGGTGTTCTAGGCGCTCCCATTTTGATCATGGTCATTGCCACTGGCTTTGATGGCGGTCCAGCTTACGAGGCAAGCGTAGTCATGACCCGCATCATGTTTCCCTATATCGGCTTGATATCGATGGTCTCGCTCTCAGCGGGCATCCTTAATACCTTCCAGCGTTTCGCTATTCCCGCCTTTACCCCCGTCCTACTCAATCTATCTTTGATCGCAGGAGCAATTTTTCTATCGCCCCATTTAGCGCAACCCATTTATGGTCTTGCTTTTGGCGTTCTGTTGGGCGGTGTTCTGCAATTGGCGATTCAGATTCCCGCTCTTTCGCGCTTAGGACTCTTGCCTCGCATTGCGTTACTGCCTGGCGCCATTGCGAGCGCATTTCGGAATCCAGAAGCCAGACGAGTCCTGCGCCTGATGGGCCCCGCTGTCTTTGCAGTATCGGTAGCGCAAATTTCCCTCATCATCAATACCAATATTGCTTCACGACTTCAGACGGGGAGCGTATCCTGGCTCTCGTATGCGGATCGTCTAATGGAATTTCCAACAGCATTGCTGGGTGTTGCTCTTGGCACAGTTTTACTTCCCAGTTTGAGCAAAGCCAATGCACAAAATGATGTAGAGCACGCTGGAGAACTGCTGATCTGGGGATTGCAGTTAACTTTCCTGTTAGCAGCGCCGTGTGCTATCGCCCTCTTTTTATTTGGGCAACCGCTTGCAGCAGCACTTTATAACTACGGCAAATTTAATGCCGTTGATGTGGTGATGACCCAGCATGCGCTGTCAGCATATGGTGTTGGCCTCATCGGCCTGATCTTGGTGAAAATTTTGGCACCCGGTTTTTATTCTCGCCAGGACATCCGTACGCCCGTCAAAATTGGACTCATCGTCTTGGTCTGCACTCAGCTAGCCAATTTAATCTTTGTGCCCTGGCTGGGTCATGCTGGCTTGGCACTTTCCGTGGGAGTGGGCGCTTGCCTCAATGCAACCCTCCTGTGGATAGGGCTCAGCAAGCGCGGCGCTTTGCCATCGCATCCTTGGGGAAAATACTTAAGCCAGTTGTTTTTTGCACTCATTCCCTTTTCTTTGCTGCTGTATTACGCCGCTGGAGCCCATGACTGGATTGAGCTACGCTCAGCACCCTGGACCCGAATTGGCCTATTGGCTGCCTGGTTAATGGCTGCAAGCGTGGTTTATTTTGCGGCCCTAGCTTTAGTCGGAATTCGCTGGCAAAAATTTCTGCGTCATGCAAAATAGGAGCTATGCCAACTCAACAACTCGACTACTTTGCCTCCTTAGTTGCTGAGGACGAACACCTTCCCTTAACTGAAGCGGCAATCGCAGTTGCGCAGCACGCCTACCCCGATCTTGATGTGCAAGGCGTTCTAGATCACATTGATCAAATGGCTGAGAAACTAAAGACGCGCATTACGCCAGAGACTTCTGCCATTCAACGGCTACAAATTCTGAAGCATTATTTTTATACCGAACTCGGCTTTGGTCCGAATCCAAACGATTTCTACGCGCCTGAAAATTCGTATCTGCATCAGATTATTGATAACCGTCGTGGCATTCCCATTTCTCTTGCAATTCTGATGATGGAGTTAGGCAATCAAATTGGCTTGAAGATTCGAGGGGTATCTTTTCCAAATCACTTCATGATGCGCATCTCTTTGCAGCAAGGCGAGATCATCATGGACCCACTCACGGGTGCATCCCTCTCAAAAAATGAATTACAAGAGATGCTCGACCCCTATTTGGATGCTAAGGGTTACCGCGGTGAACTGAGTTTGCCTTTGAATATCTTCTTGCGTGCATCGAGTCCCAGAGAAATTCTGTCGCGCTTTTTAAGAAATCTCAAAATGATTTACTCTGAGCATGAGCGTTGGGAGCGACTGCTAGGCGTTCAAGAGCGTCTAGTGATTTTGCTACCCGATTCTCTAGAAGAAATTCGGGATCGCGGTTTGATCTTTGCGCAACTGGAATATTTGCGTCCCGCTTTGGCGGATATGCAGCGTTATTTACGCGAGTCGCCTGAGGCAGAAGATGCAACTGAAATTCGGGATCATATTGCGACCCTCGAAGGCCAAACCAAGCTGCATTAAAGCGACTTAGGATTTGGGCTTGAACATTTTATAGAGGCCAGCCAGAATAATTGGCAGCGCAGCAGCACCAACGCCAATTAAAACGATGATGTTCAGATTCTGACGAATGACGGGGATATTTCCGAAAAAATATCCCGCCACCACTAAGATGACGACCCACAATAAGGCGCCCGTAATATTAAATAATTGAAAACGTGCAAAGTTCATCTGTGAAACACCGGCAACAAATGGCGCAAAAGTCCGAATAATCGGCAAAAATCGAGCCAGGACAATTGTCTTACCACCGTGCTTTTCATAGAAGCCATGCGTCTTACGCAAAGCCTTTTGATCGATCCAACGCGATTGACTGCTAAAGACCCGATGACCTATCCAGCGACCAATCACATAGTTCACGGTATTGCCTAATACTGCAGCTAGCACCAATCCAATCGACAGCGTAACGATATTGAAGTGTCCAGTCGCACAATAGGCTCCTGCAATGAAAAGCAAAGAGTCACCCGGCAGAAAGGGGGCAACCACTAAGCCTGTCTCGGCAAAGACAATTGCAAACAAAAATCCATACGCCCAATAACCGTATTGCGCAATGACTACATCTAGATGGCGATCAATATGTAAAAACAGGTCGCCCAATTGCATCAGGGTATCAATCAATGTTTGCTCCACTTATTTACTTGAAAGTGATATTAACAGGCTCTGTCATCGCTGCATTGACCCTATAATTTGGTATGCAAACTGAACTACACATTCAGCCAGAGCATGCACCGGTCCTATGTATTGTTGGCCCGACTGGCTCTGGCAAAACCCATCTAGCGATGAGACTTGCCGAGCAAGCCAAATCCCAGGGAAAAGGTATTGAAATCATCAGCATGGATTCTGCCTTGGTCTATCGAGGTCTTGATATCGGTAGCGCTAAGCCCACACTCACAGAGCGTACTGCAGTAACTCATCATCTGATTGATATTTTGGATCCAACTGAATCGTATTCGGCTGCACGCTTTGCAAACGATGCAAAAAAACTCAGTTTTGCTATTCGAGAGCGAGGCAATATTCCGATTATTGTCGGCGGCACTATGCTCTATTGGCGAGCATGGGCCTTTGGCCTTTCAAGCCTCCCTCCTGCTAATCCAGAAATTCGAGCCCGACTGGATGAAGAAGGAAAACAATTCGGTTGGCCCACAATGCATCAAAAACTTGCCTTGATTGATCCAATCACGGCACAACGTCTTGAGCCAAACGATTCACAACGGGTGCAACGCGCATTGGAAGTTTACGAAGCGACTGGCAAAAGCATGTCGGCATGGTTGGCTGATGCCCCAAGCGAAGATGGTCGAGAGGGCTCTAGCATTCCGTCGTGGATCACATTAGTTTCTTTAGAGCCTGGTGATCGTGCAAAACTTCACGCCTTGCTTGAAAAGCGTTTTGATCACATGCTTGAGCAAGGATTTATGCAGGAGGTTGAAGGTTTGCGAAAGAATTCTGCACTACATGCCGACTTACCAGCGATTCGCTCGGTAGGCTACCGACAGGCATGGGAGCATTTGGACGGGAAAATTACTTGGGACGAGATGCGCTATAAATCTTTAGCAGCTACTAGACAACTCGGTAAACGTCAGCTGACTTGGCTCAGAGCCATTGCAGGACGCAAAGTGTTTGATTCGTTTAATCCAAAAGAACTCGAAGCTGCTTTAGCGTACTGCCAAGAAACTCTAAAAATTTAGATCACAATCGTTTGTGGATCGCCTTTAGGAAGTTCGCGCACTTCACCGACGACCCACGCTTTCAAGCCTTGTTTTGCTAATGACTGAATTGCAGCATCCGCTTGCTCAGGCGAGATGATTACAACCATACCGATACCGCAGTTAAAGACGCGAACCATTTCGGCATCGGCTACACCGCCCTTCATTTGCAACCAACGGAAGAGCGCAGGCATTTGCCAGCTGTCGCGATGTAAAACTGCCTGTATATTTTCTGGAAGTACACGGGGCACGTTATCCACTAAACCGCCACCAGTAATATGGGCCATACCTTTAACGTTCAACTCATCAATTAATTTCAGCAAGGGTTTAACGTAAATTTCTGTTGGGGCCATCACCACATCACCCAGTGGTAAGCCCTCAAGATCATCAGTTGGCTTAGCACCAGCACGCTCAATAATTTTGCGAACCAATGAGTAACCATTAGAGTGCGCGCCACTGGAAGCGATCGCAAGAACGACATCGCCAGGGACAATCGTTGAGCCATTAATAATTTTGGATTTTTCAACTGCGCCCACCGCAAATCCTGCGAGGTCATATTCACCGGGGGGATACATGCCAGGCATTTCAGCAGTTTCACCGCCGATTAACGCGCAACCAGCTAATTCACATCCCTTAGCAATCCCGCCCACTACCGTTGCGGCAGTGTCCACAGTCAATTTGCCACAGGCAAAGTAATCCAAGAAAAAGAGGGGTTCTGCCCCCTGCACCAAAATGTCATTAACACTCATTGCCACTAAGTCTTGTCCAATAGTGTCATGGCGATTCCACTCAAAAGCCAAGCGAAGCTTAGTCCCTACCCCATCGGTACCAGAGACAAGTACCGGCTCTTTATAGCGCTTTGGTAGCTCAAATAGGGCTCCAAAACCCCCAATTCCCGCCAAAACACCTTCTCGCATGGTTTTCTTGGCTAGAGGCTTAATCCGATCAACCAGATCATCTCCAGCGTCAATATCAACGCCTGCATCACGATAAGAAAGGCCTTTAGAGGATTGGGAACTAGATGAAGTCATGTCAGATCTGGAAGATTAGTAAAAAGCAGCACTTGGTCGGTAGAATCATTGCATTCTAGAGGATCGCGCGTAATGGCTGAAATTTTGACCCCTTTTTTAGCAGCATTTATTCTGGCTTACATTCTAAGACCGGTTTGTACATGGCTTGGGCGTCACCGCGTGCCCCATCCGATTGCGGCCTTAATCTCCATGGTTACGGGCTTAACAATTCTGTTTTTGATTTTGGTCCTCTTTGGCACCCTCTTAAAACAAGAAATTCCCATGATCCGTGCCCAAGCACCGCATTGGATCCAGGATATCCAAGCATGGCTCGAGCCCAAGCTCGTCCAGTTTCATATCCAGCTCGATTGGGTCGGCTTAAAAACTTCAGCCACTGAAAAAGTGGCGCAACACCTCAACGACAATGCTGATGCCTTGGTGAGCTCGACTTTTGATACGGTTTTGATGTCTGGCAGTTCTATCGTGACTGCTTTTGTCAATTCAGTACTCATTCTCTTTGTGATGTTTTACTTATTACTTGACTGGCATCATTTCTTTCAGCTACTCAAAAAGATGATTCCCGTGAGAGCCCAGGCAACCGTTCAACAATTAGCAATGCAGGCGGATGCTCTGTTATCACAATACCTAAGAGGCATGTTTATTGTCATTGCGATCATGGCTACCTACTATGGCTGCGGGCTCTCTCTTGTGGGCTTGAATGGCGCAATTCCTTTAGGCGTATTTACTGCGCTAATGATTGTGATTCCGTACATTGGTATTGCCTTGGGTTTTAGCTTGGCAGTGCTCACCACATTGTTGCAATTCGGAATAGACATCCACATGATCGGCGTACTAGCAGTTTATGGTGGCGGTCAAATGATCGAGGGATTTTTTCTTACACCCCGTTTGGTCGGCGAGCGTATTGGACTTCATCCAGTAGCGGTATTGTTTGCCTTATTGTTTTTTGGCCAATTATTTGGTTTCTTTGGTGTATTGCTGGCACTGCCAATTAGCGCCGTTACTTTGGTCCTCGTCAAGTTTGCATGGCAACGCTATCAACAGAGCACCTGGTACCAACAATAGATTGCAGTAATGATGAACACTTCTCTGCCGAGACAATTTGCTCTCGATCTCAGTCACACTCCTCCAGTCAGCCTTGATAACTTCTTACCTGGCAAAGACTTAGCCTTGGTCGATGCGCTGCGCCAGTCGATCTATCGCTGGCAGGAGCGTGAGCACAGCGTAGACACTAATGCCCTTGATCAACGGTGGATCTACTGGTGGGGACCACAAGGCTCAGGGCGCACGCATTTATTAAAAGCGATGGGTACAGCCGCAGCAGATTTGGGACTTGAGCATTTTTCGCTCACCCCCGATGAGCCGATCACATGGGTTAATCTGGAAGAAAGAATACCGACTCTGAGCCAAAGCATTCAATCCTCTGTCATCACCGTAGATGATGTAGATCAACTCAATGATCGACAAGTTGCCGCCCTGTTCAGAATTTTGAATAAGGTCCAAGCAAGCCAAGGGATATACATATTTATGGCTGGTAATGCTGCTCCAAATCACTTGCATTTACGTGAAGACCTGCGAACCCGGCTGGGCTGGGGTTTGATCTTTCAAACCCAATTACTCAATGATGATGAGAAAATACAAGCACTTGAGACTGCAGCGCGTGATCGAGGCTTAGTTCTTTCCGCTGAAGTCTTGCCTTGGTTATTAAATCGGTTTTATCGAGATATGCCAAACTTAATGGCCCTCTTGGATGCTTTAGATGCCTATTCTCTTGAAACAAAACGGGCTGTAACGCTGCCGCTAGTGCGAGAGCTTTTACAGTCAGGACAAAGTACTGCATGACCCAATTAGCGCTTTTTGATCTTGATCACACACTATTACCCTGCGATAGCGATTATGAGTGGGGACAATTTTTAGCTCGTATTGGAGTGGTTGATGGCCAATACTATGCCGAACAAAATGAACAGTTTTATCAGGACTACAAAGAGGGTAAGTTAGATATCGATCGCTTCTTGCGCTTTGCCCTCAAACCTTTGGCAGAACATTCTAGAGCTCAACTTAAAGAGTGGCATGATGCCTTCATGGATGAAGTCATCACTGGCAAGCTGCGCCGGGCAGCGGTAGATCTAGTTAAACGCCATCAAGATGCAGGTGATATCTGTTGTGTTGTGACCGCTACCAATAGCTTTGTAACGCGACCAATCGTCGAGCGTTTTGGCATCAAACATCTCGTGGCTACCGAGCCAGCAACCGCTGGCAATCAAGTCGATGCGGGATTTACAGGCGAGGTCTTTGGCATCCCTAGTTTTCGGGAAGGCAAAATACTGAAAGTCAATGAGTGGCTTGAGAGCCAGCAACTTTCTTTAGATCAGATCAAGAAAAGTTATTTTTATTCAGATTCAATAAACGATTTGCCACTCTTAGAAAAAGTGACCCATCCAGTAGCAACCAATCCCGATGAACGTTTGCGTCAAGAAGCCAATAAACGGAATTGGCCCATCCTCGATTTATTTGCTGAACAATGAATTCATGATCACTAAATTTATTAAACGGATCATGCGTCGTGATCCAATGGAGCGCGGTACGCACATAGGTCCTGCTCACGCACCAAAAAGGATTCCGAAAAAAACCCATCGCATCGATCCCCATTTGCTCTCAAAGAATGCTGTCAAGGTCACTCATACTTTGCAACAAGCAGGCTATGAGGCATTTATTGTTGGCGGTGCAGTCCGTGATCTAGTTTTAGGCATTGGCCCCAAAGATTTTGATGTAGCAACCAATGCCACCCCGGATCAAGTGCAGCGATTGTTTCGTAAGGCACGTTTAATTGGTAGGCGTTTTCAGATTGTTCACGTGACCTTCTTTGGTAAGGCTCATCCAGAAATTATTGAGGTCTCGACCTTTCGTGCCTTGCTAGATAACGCTGGCGATCATGTTGCTGAGAGCGGCCGTATTTTGCGAGACAACGTTTGGGGCTCTCAAGGTGAAGACGCAGCACGCCGCGATTTCACAATCAATGCCATGTATTACGACCCTTCTACCGAAACCGTACTCGATTATCACGGCGGCATGTCCGATATGCAGAAGAAAACTTTGCGTATAATCGGGGATCCGGCCAAACGCTATCGCGAAGACCCTATTCGGATGTTGCGAGCGATTCGGTTTGCAGCAAAAACGGGTTTTACTTTAGATTCTGCAACCGCAGCGCCCATTTCTGAATTGAGCGCATTAATTCATGATGTACCTGCGGCACGTCTGTTTGATGAAATTCTCAAACTCTTAATGTCAGGCTATTCCTGGGCTGCGATTCAAGGTCTGCGCGAAGCAGGACTACATCATGGCTTGCTACCGCTACTTGATCATATTCTCGATAGTAAAGAGAGCTCTAAGACCGCCAATGATTTCGTCAAGCTGGCTTTAGCTAATACCGATCAACGAATTCAGTCGGGCAAAAGTATTTCGGCAGGATTTCTCTTTGCCACATTGCTATGGCCCGAGCTTTTGAAGAATTGGCAAAATAATATTGCTAGTGGGATGTCGAATATTCCCGCGCTACATGCCGCTATGGATGACACAATTGCCACGCAAAGCAGCGGCATGACAATTCAGCGTCGCTTTGAGAGTGATATGCGCGAGATTTGGTCCATGCAACCCCGCTTTGAAAAGCGCGTGGGTCGTTATCCCTATCGCTTAATCGAATCCCCCCGCTTTAGGGCAGGATATGACTTTATGTTGCTCCGTTGCGCTACCGGCGAGCAAAAAGCCTCCTTGGGAGAGTGGTGGACCAGCTTTATCAGTGCCGATCCCGCCGGACAAGACGGGTTAATGGCCTCCGCAAAAAACGAGGTTGGCAACCCGGCTGGAGGGACTTCCGGAGCCAAAAGACGCCGTCGCAGAAAACCCAAAAGCACTCTACCGACAGATAGTGGAGCAGGCTCAGCAGAAATATAAAAACTTCAGTAAAGTAGTTTCATTGCAAATTTGGAACTAACATGGCTCAAGCTTTTATCGGATTTGGTGGGAATGTCGGTGATACACGTCAGATCATCACTGATGCCATCGTTTGCTTGGCCTTACGCTGTGAGCTTACGATCACTGCCAAGAGCTGCTTTTATCAAAGCGCACCTGTAGATGCCTTGGGCGGTGACTACATTAATGCCGTTGTAGAAATTGATACTGAACTGAGTCCTTATGGATTGCTGCATGTCTGCCAAGCGATAGAGCAACAGTTTGGTCGTGAGCGCCCCTATGCTAATGCTCCTCGGACTCTAGATCTGGATATTCTCTTTTTTGAGGGTGTTACTCAAAATGAGACCAACCTAATCCTGCCCCACCCACGAATTATTGAACGTTCCTTTGTTTTGCTTCCCCTCTTAGAAATTGCCCCTGATTTCTTTGACCCCCAATTTGGAGAACTGAAGGCCCATTTACCCAAAGTTGCTCACCAACGGATCGAAAAACTCTCCTGCCGCAACTGTAATTGTGGCGAAAACACGGTTTATAGCCAATCAGTGCAGTAATTCATTAAACTCTCGCCATGGGTTACTTACAGGGCGACAAGCCAATCAATATCTCTAGGCTTCTCTCGATGCATGCCGAGCGAGAAAAAATCGCTATGCTGACGGCATACGACTCCACCATGTCAGCACTTCTCAATCGCTGCGGTGTCGAAAGTATTTTGATTGGCGACTCTTTAGGCAATGTGATTCAAGGTCAAAGTTCTACTACTCCAGTCACTGTAGAGCAGATGGTCTATCACACCCAGTGTGTCGTTCGCGCCAATACGCATGCTTTTCTGATTGCCGATCTTCCTTTTGCAAGCTATGGCGATCCCATTCAAGCACTAGATTCTGCTGCGCAACTCATGCGTGCTGGTGCCGATATGGTCAAACTCGAAGGCGGCGGCGATTGGCAACTCGAAATCATTCAATACTTGGTTGAACGCAGCGTACCCGTTTGTGCACATCTTGGGTTATTGCCACAATCGATTCATCTACTTGGCTCATTTAAAGTACAAGGTAAAACCAAGACAGCAGCACAAGTGATGCATGAACAAGCTCTGGCTTGTGAACAAGTTGGGGCGCAGATGGTTGTGCTTGAAGCCATTCCTTCTTCGCTTGGCAGGCAAATCACTGACTCAGTATCGATTCCTACGATTGGGATTGGCGCAGGCCCAGACTGCTCTGGCCAGGTATTGGTCCTTCAGGATATGCTGGGTATTAGCACAGGACACCAACCGAAGTTTGTGAAAAACTTTGTTGAAGGCCACCCTTCAATCGAAGCTGCGATCAAAACCTACGTCAGAGAAGTGAAATCAGGCAAGTTTCCTGGCCCTGAGCACGGCTACTCCGGCTAAAGCCCATCAGTTAAAAAAGCTTTTCACGCTCTCGAACCAACCTTTTTGGTTCGGGTTATGTTTATCACCGCCTGACTTGAGGCTGTCGTCAAATTTTTGGAGTAATTTCTTTTGCTCCTCAGAGAGCTTCACGGGAGTTTCTACAACAACGTGAACAAAAAGATCGCCGATCAATGAAGAACGCAGACCCTTCATGCCTTTGTGACGTAGTCGGAAAGTTTTGCCAGTCTGCGTGCCTTCTGGAATTGGAAACTCTACTCGGCCAGATAAAGTTGGCACTTCAATTTCTCCGCCCATCGTGGCAGTCGCAAAGGAGATTGGCATCTGCACATGCAGATCACTACCATCTCGTTCAAAGACTGGATGCGATCTAACGCGTACTTCCACATATAAATCACCCGATGGGCCACCGTTAATACCAGGCTCACCATTACCAACCGAGCGCACGCGCATACCATCATCAATTCCTGCTGGAATTTTGATTTCTAAAGTCTTTTGTTCTTTTAACTTGCCGCTACCATGGCAGGTCTTGCAAGGCTTCGGAATATATTCACCAGTACCGCGACACTTAGGGCATGTTTGCTGCATTGAGAAAAAGCCCTGCTGAATGCGGACTTGACCATGGCCATCACAAGTAGGGCATTTTTCTGGCTTACTACCGGGCTCTGCGCCACTGCCATGACAAGTCTTGCAATTACTCCAGCTAGGCACCCGAATTTGTGTGGTGTAGCCCTCAGCAGCCTGCTCAAGAGTGATATCCATGTTGTAGCGCAAGTCAGCGCCCTTATAGACTTGAGGGCCGGCATGACGACCGCCAGCCTGTCCAAAGATGTCGCCAAAGATGTCTCCAAAGGCATCAGCAAATCCACCTCCGCCAAAGCCACCACCAAAACCACCCATCGAGGGGTCAACTCCAGCATGGCCATATTGATCATAAGCAGCGCGTTTATTAGAGTCACTCAAAGTCTCATAAGCTTCTTTCACTTCTTTGAAGTCAGCTTCAGCACTCTTGCTATCGGGATTGCGATCGGGATGATGCTTCATCGCTAACTTGCGATAAGCTTTTTTTAACTCTTCATCCGTAGCGCTTCTGGAGACCCCAAGAACTTCGTAATAATCACGTTTACTTTTAGACACAAACCATTCCCTTTAACAAGCCGAAAGACACAAGTCGGCACGAGGCCGACTTGGTGTTATTTCACTACAAAATGACTTAGCAATTTTCTATTACTTTTTGTCATCAACCTCTTTAAAGTCAGCGTCGACCACATCAGCATCAGGAGCTGTCGCTTGTGCACCAGGGTTTGCTCCAGGAGCAGCGCCGCTAGCTTTAGCTTGTTCTGCGGCCATCACCTTTTCGCCTAGCTTCTGGCTAGCCTTGCCTAATGCTTCTGTCTTGGCTTCAATGATTGCTTTATCACTACCTTTAATTGCTTCATCAAGCTCTTTTAAAGCAGCCTCAATGGCTTCTTTTTCAGCAGCTTCTAGACCAGCACCATGCTCCTCTAAAGCTTTCTTGGTACTGTGAGCCAAAGCGTCAGCAGTATTTCGAACGGTGACTAATTCCAAGGCTTTCTTATCTTCCTCAGCATTGGCCTCAGCATCCTTCACCATGCGCTGAATTTCTTCTTCGGTTAAACCAGAATTCGCCTTGATCGTGATCTTATTTTCTTTACCAGTATTTTTGTCTTTTGCAGTGACATGCAAAATACCATTGGCATCGATATCAAAGGTTACTTCAATTTGAGGCTGACCACGAGGTGCAGCGCCAATACCTTCGAGATTAAATTCACCTAAGAGCTTATTGGCGGCTGCCATTTCACGCTCACCCTGGAAGCACTTAATGGTTACCGCTGGCTGATTATCTTCAGCAGTGGAGTAAACCTGTGAATGCTTGGTAGGAATCGTGGTGTTCTTTGGAATCATCTTGGTCATTACGCCGCCCAAGGTTTCGATACCTAAAGACAATGGGGTAACGTCAAGCAGCAACACGTCTTTGCGATCGCCGGACAATACGGAACCCTGAATCGCTGCACCAACTGCTACTGCTTCATCGGGGTTGACGTCTTTACGTGGCTCTTTACCAAAGATGGATTTCACTTTGTCTTGAACTGCTGGCATACGGGTTTGACCGCCAACCAAGATGACGTCATCAATGTCGCTTACGTTGACACCAGCGTCCTTGATTGCTGTTAAGCAAGGGCCTGCAGTACGGTTGATAAGCTCTTCAACTAAGGATTCGAGCTTAGCGCGGGTTAACTTCAAGTTCAAATGCTTTGGGCCACCCGCATCTGCAGTGACATAAGGCAAATTGATTTCGGTTTGCTGGGCTGATGACAATTCGATCTTGGCTTTTTCAGCGGCATCTTTCAAGCGTTGTAATGCCAATACGTCTTTACTTAAATCAACACCCTGCTCTTTTTTGAACTCGGCAATGATCCAATCAATAATGCGCTGGTCAAAGTCTTCACCACCTAAGAAGGTATCACCATTAGTGGACATCACCTCAAATTGCTTCTCGCCATCGACGTTAGCAATCTCAATAATGGAGACGTCAAAGGTACCGCCGCCTAAGTCATACACAGCGATCTTACGATCCACTTTATCTTGCTTGTCTAAGCCGAATGCCAAAGCAGCTGCAGTTGGCTCATTAATAATGCGCTTGACATCTAAGCCAGCGATACGACCAGCATCTTTCGTTGCTTGACGTTGACTGTCATTGAAGTAAGCGGGAACCGTAATCACTGCTTCAGTGACTTCCTCGCCGAGATAATCTTCAGCAGTCTTTTTCATCTTACGCAGAATCTCTGCGGAGACTTGTTGTGGCGCCATTTTTTTATCGCGAGCAGATACCCAGGCATCTCCGTTTTCCGCTTTGATAATGGCGTAAGGCATCAAGCCGATGTCTTTTTGAACTTCAGCATCCTCAAACTTACGACCCATCAGACGCTTGACAGCGTAAACAGTGTTCTTAGGGTTAGTAACTGACTGACGTTTTGCAGGAGCGCCGACCAATACTTCGCCATCCTCAAGGTAGGCGATGATTGAAGGAGTGGTTCGAGCACCTTCTGCATTCTCGATCACTTTAGGTGCATTGTTTTCTACAACAGAAACGCACGAGTTCGTGGTTCCTAAGTCGATTCCGATAATCTTTCCCATAATTGCTCCAATAATGAAATGGTTAGGTAATTTGTCTTAATTACTACTTGCGATAAATTGATATCGATTAAATGGGGTCCAAAGACAGGAATTCAAGGGGCAAAAATGCAAAAAAGGCAGAAATCTGCCTTTTTCTGGGTATTTCGAGTGAAAAACCGCTATTTTGGGGCGCTGACCGTCACTAAAGCAGGTCGCAAAACCCGGTCGGCAATCGAATATCCACGTTGCAATACGGAAACCACGGTATTGGCTTCCTGCTCTGATGGCACTGAAGCAATTGCCTGGTGGTGGTGGGGGTCAAATTTATCCCCCACAGCAGGATTGATCTCGCTCATCTTACCCTTTTCAAAGGCGCTCAAAAGCTGCTTCAAGGTAATTTCTAGACCCTCTTTAAATGCCTTGGCATCAACCGCTTCAGCACTGAGAGCGGCATAGAGGCTATCGGTTACAGGAACCAGATGCTCTGCAAAGTTCTCTATCGCAAACTTGTGGGCTTTAGCAATATCTTCTACTGCACGACGGCGAATGTTTTCACCTTCGGCCTTAGCTCTCAAAAAATGATCTTGTGCTTCAAGCAATTTTTGATTGAGCTCCTCGATGATTTGCTCGGGAGTCTGCACAGCAATTTCTGGCTCGCTTGGAGTCTGTGCTGGTTGATCAGATTCAGTAGAAGGATTTGGATTTTCAGTTGTCATAGTGGGTGATTGTTTGATTAAATCGGTGCCATTAAAGCAATATGGGGGCAAGTTTGCCCATTTCAAGGATGCGTTTAAACAGCATGGATTTTGGCTGCCTCCGCACGCTGATTACGCAATGTAAGCTCATCAGCAGATTCCGTTCCCAAAGACCAACCCAGGAGGTGCTGTTCAGCAATATCGGCAAGCGCATCAATCCATTCTGGATTGCTATTTAGACAAGGAATATAGCGATAGTCTCTGCCACCGTGCTCTAGGAAAATTTCTCGCGCTTCCATTGCAATCTCCTCTAACGTTTCAAGACAGTCGGCAGGAAAGCCAGGGCAAAAAATATCAATCCTCTTACATCCCTCTTTAGCTAATTTCTCAATCGTTGGTGCCGTGTAAGGCTTTAACCACTCTGCTCTACCAAAACGCGATTGGAAGGTAACTAGATATTCACCAGGCTCTAAACCCAGCGATTCACCCAAAAGACGACCTGTTTTTAAACATTCGCAATGATAGGGATCGCCCTTCATGAGGTTACGTTTAGGCAGGCCATGAAAGGACATGACAAAACGATCGCCTGCAGCAAAATCAGGGCGGCCATCTTTTTCCCAAGCGCTGAGGACTTGATTACGCAGAGCTTGAATATAGGCTGGATGATCGTGATAGTGCTTGACTAAGCGCAGTTCAGGCTGATCTCGCCAGGTTTTCAATACCCGAAATACCTCGTCAAAACTCGATGCACTAGTCGTAGCCGAATACTGTGGGTAGAGAGGCAGCAATAACAGGCGCTCCATACCTTGCTCTTTTAGACTCACGAGGGCTTGCTCTGTAGAAGGCTCGCCATAACGCATAGCTAGATCTACCAACACCGTATGCCCTTGATCAGCGAATACTTCTGCTAACTCTTTTGCCTGCAGTCGCGAATAGTGCATCAAAGGGGAGCCTAGCTTGGGCAACCAAATCGAAGCATATTTTTTTGCAGAGGCTCCGCTGCGAATCGGCAGAATAATGCCATTCAAAATGAACCACCAAATCACGCGGGGAATTTCCACAACCCGAGGATCAGATAAAAATTCTTTGAGATACGCTCTTACAGCTTTTGCTGTGGGGGCGCTGGGTGTGCCTAAGTTGAGCAATAACACTGCAGTCTTAGAAGCACGTAAATGGGGATTAGTATTCAAGGCTTTATCTCATCAAAAGAGTGTCATTAGGAGCTTAGTGCCCCAGATAATAATTTAGAAGTGATGTCGACAATCGGAATCACTCTGTCATAAGCCATGCGGGTCGGACCTATGACACCTAAGGTACCAACGATCTGGCCATCCACACTATAGGGGGCACTGATCACCGCGAGATCTTCATAGGGCAAGAGATCGCTCTCACCGCCAATGAAAATCTGAATACCGTCAGCGTGGCTAGAGACATCTAAGAGTTGTAGCAAAACAGACTTCTGCTCTAGCAAATCAAACATCTTACGTAGCTTATCTAAATTAGAACTGAGATCACCGACATTGAGTAAGCGGCGCTCTCCAGACATGACTACATCACTTTGTCCCATACCGTAATCGGTAACACCGCTTTGAAGAGCGAGGGCCATTAAACCAGAAATGTCACTCCGTAAATTATCAAGATCAGATTTGAGGTGATTTCTGACTTCAATAAAACTCTTGCCGGCAAACTGACTGTTAATGTAATTGCTGGCCTCAATGAGTTGACTTGGGGTGTAGTCCTGGGTCGTTGGCAGAATCCGATTTTGCACATCACCTTCAGGAGTAACTACGATCAACAAAATCTTGCCTTCGCCCAAACGCAAGAATTCAATATGTTTGAAGACCTGCGCTCTTTTGGGTGTCATGACTACCCCGGCAAAATGAGTCAAATTAGACAAAATTTGTGCCGCTGAATTCATCACCCGCTGGGGAGAGTCTGGCAAAAGCCCTTTTTCCATCTCACGAGCTGCAATCTCTTCCAAAGGCCTGACGGTAACCATGGTGTCCACAAAGAGCCGATAACCTCTTGGGGTCGGTATTCGCCCAGCTGAGGTATGGGGGCTGGTAACCAAACCCAAATCCTCTAAATCAGCCATCACATTACGAATGGTGGCAGCAGAAAGGTCTAAGCCCGAGAACCGGGAAAGCGTCCGGGAGCCAATCGGCTGTCCCTCTTCGATATAGCGCTCGATGAGGGTTTTAAGGAGGGTGCGAGAACGGTCATCCATGGTGGAAGGGATTGGGTGCCTATGGTTTAATCGTTATATGTTAAGCCCATCTGCAAATTCTCCCAAAAAGGCCTTCAAGCGGATTGCCTTGGTTGGCAAATACCAGGCCGAAGGGATCCTGGCCCATCTGCAAGACTTGGCAAAGCTGATTAAAAGCCTTGGCTGCGAGGTCTTCATCGAAGCCGGGACTGCAAGCCACTTGGGGCTTAAGGACTTTCAGAGCAAACAGGTCGCTGAATTTTCCGGATCGATTGATTTAACCGTGGTCCTTGGAGGCGACGGTACCATGCTGGCGATTGGTCGACAATTAGCTGGCAGCAATGTTCCCTTAGTAGGTATCAATATGGGGCGACTAGGTTACATGACCGATATTCCCATTCAAGATGTTGCAACCGTATTACCCAAAATCATTGCGGGCGATTATGAAGCAGATACCAGAACACTCTTGGATGCAGTTGTACTCCGCAATCAAAAAGAAATTAACCGCGCCCTTGCGCTCAACGATGTTGTAGTGAATCGCTCCGGAATCTCTGGGATGGTTGAACTTGCAGTGAGCGTAAATGGTTCCTTTATGTATAACCAACGCTCTGATGGTTTGATTGTTTCTACTCCTACTGGCTCTACTGCTTATGCTTTGTCTGCAGGTGGTCCCATCCTGCATCCTCGTGTTGCCGGCATCCTCCTTGTTCCAATTGCACCGCACTCCTTATCGAATCGCCCTATAGTCTTACCCGAGGATGTCATGATTAGCATTAAGGTTGTTGAAGGGCATGAAGTGATTGTCAATTTTGATATGCAGTCCCTAACCAATCTGCAATCTGGTGACACCATCGAAGTGAGTCAATCTAAAAAAACCATCAGCCTCTTGCATCCTCGTGGTCATAGTGACTACAAAACCTTGCGTGAGAAGCTGCATTGGAATGAGTATCCCTCGACATTCTGATGTCGCATTTATCAGTACGCTAGACCATGCTTCAAAATCTCGCCCTCCGCGACTTTGTGATTGTTGATCAGTTAGAGCTCGATCTCGCCTCGGGGTTTACTGTTCTGACTGGTGAGACGGGGGCAGGTAAATCGATTCTCTTAGATGCGCTGGGTTTGGTTTTAGGTGAACGCGCCGATAGCAGTCAGATTCGTGAAGGCGCTCAACGGGCAGAGATCAGCGCCCTCTTTGAAATAGCTGATGAGCAAATTGCACACTGCAATCAATGGCTCGATGATCAAGGATTTCCCATCGATGATGAAGGTCGTGCCCTACTTCTAAAACGAACAATTGAGGCTAATGGTCGTAGCCGCGCCTTTATCAATGGTAGCGTCGCAACGCTTGCACAGCTGAGAGAGGCCGGCGATCAGTTGGTCGACATTCATGGTCAACACGCTCATCAACTCCTATTAAAAAGCGGAGCGCAGCGTGAACTGCTAGATCGGCACGCTGGTCTTCTACCTCAGGTCAATGAGCTGGGCGAACTTTATAAACAATGGCATGACTCGCGCAAACTATTAAGCCAAGCAGAAAATGCAGGGCAGGATATTGAGCGTGAACGCGAGCGCTTGGAGTGGCAATATGAAGAACTCAAAGCGCTTTCACCGCTGGAAGGTGAATGGGATTCTATTCAAGTAGATCATGCTCGCCTAGCTAATGCAGCAAAAATTATTACGGGTTGCCAAGAAGCGATTGATGGCTTAAGTGAATCTGAGAACTCTGCTGAGTCTATTTTGTCTAAAGCCAGTCTGAGTATCAGTGATCTCGCAGAGCATGATCCCGCCCTCAGTGAAATCAGCCAAGCACTCGAGTCTGCTCAAATTCAGGTCGATGAAGCTGTACATGGCTTAAACCGCTACCTACAAAAAATAGATCTAGATCCTGAGCGTCTCGATCAACTAGAGGAGCGCATGCAAGCGCTACATGCTGCTGCCAGAAAATATCGTACAGATACCAATCAATTGCCTCAGCTCTTGATTGAAGCCTCTGAAAGATTGGATGCACTCAGCGCTTCACAAAATATTGAAGCTCTACGCAGTAAAGTAAAAGAGCAAGAAGGCATCTATCTCAAAGCGGCAAAACTCCTTTCTCAGAAAAGAAGTAAAGCTGCCACTGAATTAAGTCAGCTCGTGACGGCGGCAATGCAAAATTTATCTATGGCTGGCGGACAACTAGAAATTGCCCTCAAGCCTTTAGATGAAGGTGCTTCATTTGGACTCGAACAAGCCGAGTTCTTAGTTGCTGGTCATGCAGGTAGTACCCCGCGCCCTCTGGCTAAGGTTGCCTCTGGTGGAGAGCTGGCACGTATTAGCTTGGCGATTAGCGTAATCACCAGCAAAGCTTCCTTCACACCAACGCTGATATTTGACGAAGTCGATGCTGGTATTGGCGGCGCTGTCGCGGAAACCGTTGGAAAACTGCTCAGGCAACTTGGTGAATCGCATCAAATCTTATGTGTCACGCACTTGCCACAAGTAGCCGCCCAAGGGAATCAGCACTTCAAAGTCAGCAAATCCCAATCGGGTGATAAGACACTGTCTCAGCTAAATGTCTTAAGTAGAAATGAAAGGGTTGAAGAAATTGCGCGCATGCTTGGTGGTGCAACGATTACCGATACCACTCGTCGACATGCACGAGAATTACTAGAGCAGAGCTGAGCTCTTAAAAACATTTTCCCAAAGCCTCAATACAGCAGATCTCGCTTCAATACATTCCGGCTCTAAAGCAATCTCAATTCGTGTTTTTTCATGGCCATCTAAACGTAATCGGTGCTGCCGAGACCTAAACAGACGGTAGGCGTTCGAAACTGCTTGAGCTAGATCTTTATCGATTAAGCCCACCTCTGCTGCAATACCCAGTAAAGCGATATTTCCGAGATTCTGAATCAGCCGGGGATACTGAGAAGCATAGGCTAAGATTAGAAACTGAACAGTAAATTCAATATCGACCATCCCACCTGCGTCGTGCTTTAAATCAAACTTGTCAGAAGTATTGGGGTGTCCTGCGTGGACTTTCTGACGCATCTCTGAAATTTCTCGGCGCAAGAGATCAATATCGCGCACTTGACTCAGGACCTCAGCACGAACGTCATCAAAGAAGCTGCCAACTTGCTCACTTCCGGCGCAAGAGCGAGCCCTCGTTAAAGCCTGATGCTCCCAAACCCAAGCGCTGTTGTCACCTTCCCGCAATTGATATTTTTTGAAAGCTTCTGCATTAGTGACCAAGAATCCAGCAGAGCCATTGGGGCGTAGTCGCGTATCAATTTCAAAAAGGCTACCTGCAGAGGTGTAGGCTGTTAACCAATTAATCATTCGTTTAGCAAGTAGTCCATACATCTCTTGGGCTGCATAGTTCTGTTCCTGCGCTTCAAATAAAAAGACCAGGTCTAAATCAGAGGCATAACCTAATTCCTTACCACCCAATTTCCCATAGGCAATCACAGCGAAAGGAGGCAGCGCTACAGACTGGTCAAACTTCTTGGCAACACCAGGCCACACCCGCTCTAACGTGGTTTGCACAATGAGGTCAGCTAAGGTAGATAAATGATCGCTGACCTTTTCTACGGTTAATGCTTTTTCTACCCCAATACCTAAATCGGCCAGGAGTGTAATAAAAGTTTCAGTGTGGTGGGTGACTCGTAAAACATCCATTGCCTGCTCAGCGCCATCGACATGAGTTAAAACGTCATCTAAACGTAAATTGAGATTCGCCTGAACTTCTTTCCAATATTCGATAGGCTCTTTAGTCAGCGCAACTTCAGCGCGTGGATTTAATAAGTGATCCAGAAGATGAGGATGCCGCGTCAGATATTGAGCTCCCCACTGGGAAGCGGTTAATAAACGCAAAACATTCTGGAGGGCTTGTGGGTACTCGGCTAATATCGCTAGATAGGCGGTACGTCCGGCCACTGCTTCCAAGAGATCAAAAAATCGTAAGAGCACTTTATCGGCGTCAGGTGATGATCCCTTGCCTGCCTCCAGAAAATCTGCTGCCTTACGCACCAACTTTCTGACAATTGCTTGACTTTTTTCTGGTAGCAGTTTTTGCTTATGACTTTCTATCCATATCTGCCAACGCTTTGAGGATGATGGGAAGCATGAGGATTGAAGCTGCCAATCCACCTCGATAGGCTCTTGCTCGAGACTGGCGCTCGCATCTAAGACAAAGGCTTTTTCAAAGTATCGAGCTACCGCACTTTGGTGCCCATCTACACCAGCCATGAAAGTATGTTCATTTTCGGGAGCTGTTGTGAGATCCATACTCTTCGCCAAACGCATTCTGGAGCTTGGATCATCTGGTAAGTAATGGGTCTGCTGATCCTCCCAAATCTGAAGCCGATGCTCCAAGCGACGCAGATAGATATAGGCCTCGCTCAATTGGCCTACCTCTTGCCTTGGCAAGATTCCTTTTTGCGCCAATAAAGTCAGTACCTCTAAAGTCGCCCGAGTTCGGAGTTGTGGATCAGTACCACCGCGCATCAACTGAAACATTTGTGCTAGGAATTCAATTTCACGAATACCGCCGCGGCCCAGCTTGATATCTCGGGACCGCCCCTCGTGCTTTAGTGAACGGCGCTCAGCCTCTTGCTGAATTTGTCTATGAAGCTCCCGAATCGCAGAGATAACGCCATAGTCCAAATGCCGTCGATACACAAATGGTCGAATCAGTTGCTCTAATTTTTTTTCACAATGCATAAACGCATTTGATGTTGATAATGGGGCAAGCAATCTACCCTTGATCCAAGCATAGCGCTCCCACTCGCGACCCTGCACCAGCAAATACTCCTCGAGCATATCTAAACTGCAGACTAGAGGACCAGAGTCGCCATTAGGACGCAAACGCATATCTACTCTAAATACAAAGCCATTCGTATCATGCTCTGCCAGCAACTTAATTAAGCGTTTCCCCATACGAGTAAACCACTCATGGTGAGAGAGACTTTTGGGTCCGCCCTGCGTCTCTCCCTCGTGTTCGTACAGAAAAATTAAATCAATATCCGATGACAGATTTAGCTCACGCCCACCCAGTTTGCCCATACCCACCACCATCAAAGGCATTTCTAGATTGAGTTCGACATTCCAAGGCAAGCCAAAACGCTCGTTCAAATCCGCGCGTATGAATGCAATACTGAGATTGATAGCTGACTCAGCAAAAAGGCTAAGGCTATGCATTACCTCTTCTAAATCAGCCAGACCATTGAGATCCCGAAAACCGAGCCAAATAATGAGGCGCTGCCTAGCCAAACGCAACTCGCTCATGAATTGCGCCTCATCGATCTGAGCTTTTTGCAAGAGCTCCTGGCAGGGCTCGAGCAAGGCAAAAATCTTGCCCTGATCCACCTGGATTGCGCAGACTTCACTAAGCCACTGCTCCCAATCAGGATGGGCACTCAGCCAACGCCTAGTAAAGGTCGAGTGCTGTTTTAAAAAATCCAATTGGACAGGAAAATCACGCATTCCCCCATCTTAATCGCTTCATTCCTCTAAACCCGTAAAGGCTGGTCATCTCTAATGGGCTGAAGGATAATAAGCCCCATGCTTCGAAATTTGCTTCCGCTTGGCCTGCTAAACGTCTTTCAGAAATATTGGCAGGGCTCTAAAAATCTATGGCGTAAACGTCTATTGATCTTAGTCATTGCTTTGATCGTTTTCTTGACCTTAGCGCATGCCGGGGTTCGATATCTTGTTTGGCCCCGTATCGAAAAATCAAAACCTGCAATTGAACAATTACTCAGCAAGCGTCTAGGTAGCAATGTCAGCATCGATTCTCTTCAGGTCTCTTGGGATGGCTTACGCCCCCAATTTTCTATGGAGGGCCTGCGCTTTAATAGCGACACTAAAGCCCCTGCTCCATTACAGATCAAAAAAATTCATGGGGAATTAAGCCTAGTTAGCTTTTATTACCTTGAGCCTTATTTTTATAAACTCCAAATTGAAGATGCTCAGATTCAAGTAAAGCGCTCTGCGGATGGGGCAATCCGTATTGCTGGAATACTCATCAAAGATAACTCAGATGATTTTTCAACGGGCAATTGGCTATTTGCACAAGATGATATTCACATTATTAATACACAAATCAATCTGCAAGATCTTCAAGGTAAATTATTAAATGCCGAGCTTGAGTTAACAGAATTCCATTTAACAAATGGTGTACGTAAACATGACGCTCTGATTCAAGCCAAAACTCCTTGGAATGATGGTCCGCTAGAGCTGAATGCTCACTTCATCCATCGCTTCGGCGGACAAGCTGGAAATTGGCGCGATTGGGCTGGCGAGTTTGCATGGAATTTCTCTGACCTACAGTTTCAGAAAGTCAGTCATGATTTTGATATTCCCCTCAATCTTTTGAGCGGTAACATCAGCTCAAAAGGCCATATGAGTTTGGATGGCGGCAGACCAGACGGTGGCCAAATGACTTTTATTGCTGATCAATTCCGCTTGCAACTATCAAAAGAAGACGCAGCCATTGAATTTGGCAGACTTGAAACTGAACTGACTCAAGAAAGTGATGGCAAATTTCTATCAGTGACGGCTCAAAACTTTGCATGGCGCGATATCACTAAGTCAAGCAATACCCCACTCGAGCTCTTAAGTCCGATGACATTTCGGTGGCGCCCTCCAGAGCAAGGTGGAGAAATTAAAGAGTTTGGTTTTAGCTCTCCTAAAATTTTGGTCAAGGATGTCACTCGCTTTGCACTAAATCTTCCTCTTTCTAAAAAGGTACATCGGTGGATCGAAATTGCAAGCGCAGATGGCGAGTTGCAAGATCTCGATATGCATTGGTCAGAAAAACCATCGGCACTCGCTAGCTTACCGATTGCAGGCTCATGGTTTAACTTAAATAAGCTCGATTTCAGCATCAACGCCCGCATGGTCGATCTCAGCTTTACTGGTGTTAATAAAGATATTCCTAGCGTATCTCACCTCACTGGACAAATAGCGGGAGATCAAAAGCAAGGTCTACTGACTCTGAATTCGCCGAATCTCATAATCGAAGTTCAAGACTTCTTACTTGATCCCATCATCAAACTGGATCAAGCTCAAGGGCAAATTCATTGGAATAAACAAAGTGGAGGCTGGTTAATCAGCTCGAAAGGTCTTGCTTTTGAAAATAGAGATCTCACGGCCAAAGTGAACGTTGCTTATCTCATGACTGGGGCCAAGCAACCAGATGATCTCAAGTTGGATATTGATTTTCAGCAAGCCAATCTAATGCAGGCCTATCGATATCTACCAGTGACGATGTCCACTGACACTAAACTCTACTTAAGTAAAGCCTTTGCGGCAGGTAAAGTGCTAAACGGCAGCTTGCATATCAACGGGGACCCGAATAATGCCCCATTCCCACCTGGGACAACTGGAGAGTTTTCATTGAATTTTCCAATTAGCGAAGTCACCTTTAAGCCAGCACCGCTGATTAGTAGTGATCAAGGTGTATGGGGAGACTTTGCAAATGTTGCTGGAACTATCAGCATGAAACAGTCCGCTTTGAATGTGAATATTTCGCAGGCCAATCATCAAGAGATCAGCCTGAGTAATATCAATGCACAAATTCCCAATGTGAGCGCCAATCAACTCGTTCTTGCTGTAAATGGCAATGCACAGGGGCAAGCTCCCCAGATGCTGAACTATCTCTTTGCATCTCCTTTTGGAAAAAAACGTCCCGAGCTTGAAAAAAATCTGAAGGTATCTGGCCCACTAGACCTCAACCTCAAGTTACAAGTACCTCTCTACAACAGTGACGACACGAAGATAGATGCACACTTAAACCTTGCTAATAACTCAGCACAGTGGGCAAGTATTCCACCCTTAGAAAACTTGAAGGGCAAGGTTCGCATTACAGAAACGAATCCTGAATTTGAAGATGTGAGCGCCCAATTTTTGGGAGGCTCAATCAGAGTGGCAAGTGCGCCATCATCTGGAGATAAACAAAATTTTACGATTGCTGGTGACCTGAGCGCTGATTTTCTAAGAAAATATTTCTCGGAAGTTTCTGAATCACTCGCGACGCTTCTCAATGGCATGAGTGGCTCTGCAAAATACAATGGCCTTATTAGCTTTGGCAAGGCTGGTAGTGAAACCAAGCTGAAATTTGATTTGAGTAATTGGGCCAGCAATGTACCCGTGCCGCTCAAAAAACAAAGTGGTACCCCATTAGAAGGTGAACTACTCTTGCAAAGCTTCTCTAAAAAAACCGGCTCAGATCGCCTCAATTGGTCCGGTAGCTTAGGCAGTCAGTACTTTACTCAGGGTGCCGTGAATACAAATAATGAATTGCGTTATGCCATTGGGATTGGCTCGCCTGCAACAATGCCCACACAAGGCTTAAATTTAGGTATTCAAGCTAATGAACTCAATTTCGATACATGGCGTACATTCCTTACAAGTAATCAAGCCAAAGTACCAGGCAGTAAAAATGGAGCCGGCTTAGCAACTGGCATACAAGTCAATGCCCAAATCAAATCATTAACGGCTGCTGACTATGTCTGGCCCAACCTCAATCTGAGTGCAATACTCAAAAATAATGATTGGCAACTCAATGTCAACTCACCCAAAATTACTGGTCAAGTCGTTTACAGCGAGCCCTCGATCTCGCAACCTAGTGGTATGGTTACGGGTCGCCTTGCTCTGCTGAAATTTTCTGACGACCAGAATCCTAAAGTCTTACCCAGCAGCAAAAAGACAAGTACATCGAGCAACAAACTCACGCCAAATGCCATACCCACTCTTGATCTAACAGTGGATAATTTTTCCTGGGAGCGGGCTCAACTTGGTCTTGTCAAAATTAAGAGCCAAACAACCAAGAACCTCTTAAACATAGAGAAGCTACAAATTATCAATCCCCAAGATAATGCAACTATTACTGGCCAATGGAGCATCGACCCTCAGACAGGTAAGCAAAAGACATCCCTTATTCCAGATCTCCAAATTAAGGATGCGGGTCAAATCATTGCACACTGGACTCCAACCAAATCCGTCGAGGGCGGCCATGGTCAACTAGATGGCAAGCTAGAGTGGATGAACACCCCTTTCTCTCCCGATTTTCAAACTCTGAGCGGGCAGCTGAATCTAAAACTTGAAAAGGGTCGCTTACTTGAAGTCAACTCAAGCGCCGCCCAGATCTTGAACGTATTGAGCCTTCAAAGTTTATTTAAATTCGCCACGCTAGACCTACAAGGTAGTGTTGGTAACTTGGTGAGCAAGGGTACAGCATTTAATACTATTAACACTACTTTCAATATTCAGAATGGTATTGCCAAGACGGATCAATTTGTGATGATTCTGGATCAAGCCCGCGTTGCAATGAATGGGCAAATTGACGTTCCCAAACAAACGCAAGATTTACGGGTCACCATTTTCCCAACGATCGACGCTACTGCAGGCTCGCTCGCGCTCTTTGCGATTAATCCGATTGTTGGTCTGAGCGCTCTAGTTGGTCAATACTTAGTAACCAATCAAATTAATCGCTCAATGCAATCTGACTATCTGATTCAAGGCTCATGGGTTGATCCCGAGGTTGTTCCGCTAAATCAACAAGGACAACCCTTGGATAAGAACACCCTGGATACTATTCGCAAAAAGGGTTTACTGACAGAGCAAAGCAAGCCAAACTCTTCAGGCAATACCGCTCCAGCCCCTGTGCCAGCTGCAGCAAGTCCTAGCGAATGATTGTCTATCAAACGATATGAATTCATCCGAAATCCAGATTGCAGCAATTCAGATGGTATCAACACCGGTACCCGAAGAAAATTTAGAGACTGCAAGTCGACTCATTAAAGCCGCTGCAGAAGCAGGCGCCCAGATAGCAGTGCTACCCGAGTATTTTTGCCTAATGGGTCTAAAAGATACCGATAAGCTACAGACCAGTGAAGAGCTGGGTAAAGGACCTATTCAAGAAGCTCTGCGTTCGATTGCTAAAGCGAATTCAATTTATCTAGTCGCAGGAACGATTCCACTTCAAGCCAGTATTGACAATAAAGTTTTAAACACGACTCTTGTATTTAATCCAGCCGGAGAGCAAATTGGGCGTTACGACAAAATCCATTTATTTGGATTCGAGACTGAGACAGAAAGATATGCCGAAGCAGAAACGATCGAATCTGGAAACCAGCCAGGCATTCTCGATTTGAACATCAATGGGATAAATTGGCGTTTTGGACTGAGCATTTGCTATGACCTCCGTTTTCCTGAGTTATATCGCTCGATAGGTCCAGTTGACTGCCATATTATTCCCGCGGCTTTCACTTACACCACAGGAAAAGACCATTGGGAAATCTTATTACGGGCACGTGCAATTGAAAACCAATGCTATGTTCTTGCCTCAGCCCAAGGCGGTCAACACCAAAATAGTCGGCGCACTTGGGGGAACAGCATGTTAATTGATCCCTGGGGGACTGTTCTAACCTACCTCCCTGAGGGGGAAGGCTTTATTTCTGGGATACTCAGCAAAGATAAGCTAAACGAGGTACGCTCCAAGTTACCCGCCCTGAAACACCGCAAGCTTTAAATACATGAACGCACCTGAAGCACTATTCCCAAGCAGCTGGACCCAAGCCAAGAAACAGCCTGAGCTACTTAAGTTAGCAAAATCGATTTTGCTTGAGCCCACCGGTTTGACTGAGCAAGATCTACATCGCACCTTCGGCAATATGTTTACGCATCGCCTTGATGATGCTGATCTTTATTTTCAGCATACTCGTAATGAAAGCTGGAGTCTTGAAGAAGGGATCGTAAAGTCCGGAAGTTTCAGCATTGATCAAGGTGTTGGTGTGCGTGCAATTTATGGCGACAAAACGGCTTTTGCATACTCTGATGAAATGAATCTTGAGGCTTTAAATAAAGCAGCAAAAGCGACCCGAGTCATTGGGCCACATGGTGGCAAACAAGCACTCGGCAGTAAAATTTTTATTCCAACTTCTAATGAGCTCTACTCTGATCTCAACCCCTTAGACTCATTACAGCCAAAAGAAAAAATTGCGCTTCTTGAAAGTATTGAGCGCAGAGCAAAAGCCCGTGATCCTCGCATCATCCAAGTAATGGCCAGTCTTGCTGGTGAATTTGATGTGATCTTAGTGGTCCGCTCTGATGGCCTTCTAGCTGCAGACATTAGGCCGCTTGTCCGAGTTTCGGTTCATGTCATTGCTGAACAAAATGGCCGGCGTGAATCTGGCTCTTCTGGTGGAGGAGCGCGCCATGATTACTCTTATTTTAATTCTGAGCTGGTGAATCAATATGTCGATGAAGCAGTTGATAGTGCCTTAGTCAATCTCGATTCTAGACCCGCCCCTGCAGGTCAAATGACAGTTGTGATGGGACCAGGATGGCCTGGCGTCTTGTTGCATGAAGCTGTAGGTCATGGTCTTGAAGGCGACTTCAATCGGAAAGGATCATCTGCTTTTGCTGGACGCATCGGTGAGCGCGTTGCTGCCAAGGGAGTCACTGTCGTTGATGATGGAACGCTCTCGGGTCGCAGAGGCTCTCTCAATATTGATGATGAAGGCACTCCAACACAATGCACTACGCTCATTGAAGATGGGGTATTAAAGGGATACATTCAGGATAGTTTGAATGCTCGTCTGATGAATATGCCCTTAACAGGCAATGGTCGGCGCGAGAGCTTCGCATCCTTACCGATGCCCCGCATGACAAATACTTATATGCTGGCGGGAAAAGATGATCCGCAAGAAATCGTGTCCAGCATTAAACGCGGTCTTTATGCTGTCAATTTTGGTGGCGGTCAGGTTGATATTACAAGCGGTAAGTTTGTCTTCTCGATCTCAGAAGCCTATTGGGTCGAAAACGGCAAAATCCAATACCCCGTCAAAGGCGCCACCATTATTGGAAACGGGCCAGAATCCCTAAAACAGGTTTCCATGATCGGAAATGACCTAAAACTGGATGGTGGTATTGGGGTTTGTGGCAAGGAAGGCCAAAGCGTTCCGGTTGGGGTTGGTCAACCCACTTTACGCATCGATGGCATGACTGTCGGTGGTACGGCTTAATACGGCTTAAAATAGCCGTATGAGCCAACAAAACACCAACCCCGCCAATTGGTATGCCGCCGTTGATAAAACGTCGGATACTGACGATCAACGTATTCATAACATCACGGTTCTGCCACCACCAGAACACTTAATTCGTTTTTTTCCAATCTCAGGCACGCCTACTGAAGCTTTAATCAGCAAAACCCGCGTCAAGATTCGGAACATCATTCATGGCAAAGACGATCGCCTTCTTGTCATTATTGGGCCCTGCTCGATTCACGATCCCAGGGCCGCATTGGAATACTGCCAACGTCTTTTAGCTGAACGTGAGCGTTTTGCTGGCGAACTTGAAATCGTCATGCGCGTCTATTTTGAAAAACCTCGCACTACGGTTGGTTGGAAAGGATTAATCAACGACCCCTATCTCGATGAGAGCTATCGTATTGAAGAAGGCTTGCGCATTGCACGTCAGGTACTGATGGAGATTAATCGTCTTGGTATGCCAGCCGGTAGCGAGTTCCTCGATGTGATCTCACCTCAATACATTGCTGATTTGATTTCTTGGGGCGCAATCGGTGCACGCACAACGGAAAGCCAAGTTCATCGCGAACTCGCCTCTGGTCTATCCGCTCCAATTGGATTTAAGAATGGTACTGATGGCAATATCAAAATTGCGACCGATGCCATTCAGGCGGCAAGTCGTCCACACCACTTCCTGTCAGTCCACAAAAACGGTCAAGTATCAATTGTTGAGACTAAGGGCAATAAGGACTGTCATGTTATTTTGCGTGGAGGTAAAGAGCCTAACTACGAAGCAAAATATGTGGAAGCAGCCTGTGCGGAACTTGAAGCAGCAAAGCTTCCAGCCAGTTTGATGGTGGACCTATCTCATGCAAACTCTAGCAAGAAACACGAGCGTCAAATTGTTGTTGCAGAAAATGTGGCTGAACAAATTGAGTCTGGTTCAAACCAAATTTTTGGAGTAATGATTGAGAGTCACATTAAAGATGGTGCTCAGAAATTTACACCAGGTAAAGATGATCCCAATCAACTGGAGTATGGCAAGAGCATTACGGATGCCTGTATTAACTGGGAAGATTCAGTGAATGTTTTACAAAGATTAGCGCTTGCAGTGAAGAATCGTCGCAAGCTAAAGAAATAAAAAATATCGTGGCTTACGAAAGAGACTAATTTACTTAGTCTCTTTTTTTTCGTGCTTCCACAATACGTCTTTACCACCCGCCGCCTGATTCAAAACCCGGGCGAGCACAAATAGGAGGTCAGAGAGGCGATTGAGATACTGGCGTGGGGCATCATTAATTTCAACATCCCAACCCAAACGAACGACCGAGCGTTCTGCTCGACGACATACCGTCCGACAAATATGGGCCTGCGCAGCCGCCATGGTTCCGCCAGGAAGAATGAATTCTGAAAGAGGCGCTAGGGTAGCGTTATATTGGGTTAGCCAGTCATCTAAACGGGCAACTTGCTCAGACTTGAGTAAGGTGTAGTTTGGGATACAAAGCTCACCACCCAAGTCAAATAAATCATGCTGTACCTGTAACAAAAGATCCTGGAGGGCTTGCGAGGCGCTATCTGGCACAGGGGTGGCTAGCAAAACCCCAATTTCGGAGTTCAGCTCGTCCACATCACCCATCGCGCAGATCCGTAAATGGTCCTTTTCGACCCGGCTACCGTCGCCTAAGCCAGTCATCCCGGCATCACCGGTTCTAGTCGCAATTTTTGAAAGTCGGTTCCCCATGAACTCATTATAGGTAAATGGCTAAAATGGTAGCTATGAATATGGTCGCCCCACCCCCAGATCTCGCAATCATTAGCGCTTTACAGACCAAGCTGGTTAATGCTTTGCGCCCCATCTTGCCTGAAGATGGCCTTCTTTGGGAGCCTGAAGATACGATTCCCTACGAATGTGATGGCTTAGCAGCCTATCGCAGGATGCCTTTGGCGGTTGCTCTTCCAGAAACTGAGGCCCAAGTTTCTGAAATATTGAAAATTTGCCATGCTATGACCATCCCTGTTGTTCCAAGGGGGTCTGGTACCGGCCTTTCTGGTGGGGCGATGCCCATCGCCCAAGGTCTGGTCCTCTCGCTAGCGAAGCTCAAAAAGATTGTGAGTATTGATCCCTTTACTCGTACTGCAGTTGTCCAACCGGGAGTTCGTAATCTCGCGATCTCTGAAGCGGTTGCACATTTGGATTTGTATTACGCGCCCGACCCTTCGTCCCAAATTGCCTGCTCGATTGGCGGCAATGTAAATGAAAACTCAGGAGGGGTGCACTGTCTTAAGTATGGCCTGACTTTACAAAACGTATTGCGTGTTCGCGCAGTGCTCATGAATGGCGAGATCGTAGAGTTTGGTGGCTTAGCTCCAGATGCGCCTGGCCTAGATTTAATGTCAGTGATGATTGGTAGCGAAGGCATGCTCGCTGTTGTTACTGAAGTGACCGTCAAGCTCGTACCTAAACCTAAACTCGCAAGAGTCATCATGGCAAGTTTTGACGACATTGAGAAGGGTGGTAATGCTGTTGCAGCCATCATTGCCGCCGGGATTATTCCCGCGGGTTTAGAGATGATGGATAAGGCTACTACGCGTGCCGTAGAAGAATTTGTTCATGCGGGATACGACCTCGATGCAGAAGCCATCTTGCTTTGCGAATCAGACGGAACACCTGAAGAAGTCGCTGAAGAAATTGAGCGCATGACAGAGGTCCTAAAAAAATCCGGGGCCAGTGGAATTCAAATATCACGTGATGAATCAGAACGGCTAAAGTTTTGGAGTGGTAGAAAAAATGCCTTCCCTGCAGCAGGGCGTCTGGCAGCAGATTATTACTGTATGGATGGCACAATTCCTCGCCGCCATATCGCCACCCTACTTAAGCGTATTCAGGGAATGGAAAAGAAATATGGTCTTGGTTGTTTGAATGTATTTCATGCTGGCGATGGCAATATGCATCCCCTCATTTTATTTAATGGGGCCGATCAAGATGAATGGCATCGAGCCGAAGACTTTGGCTCTGAAATTTTAGAAGCCTGTGTTGAATTAGGCGGTACGATTACAGGCGAACACGGCGTAGGTATTGAGAAGATCAATACGATGTGTATCCAGTTTGGCGAAGGTGAGCGCGAATCCTTTTGGGGTGTGAAAAGCGCATTTGATCCAGATAAACTGCTTAATCCTGATAAAGCTATCCCTACCCTTAATCGCTGTGCTGAGTATGGCCGTATGCGAGTGAGTAAAGGTATCTTGCCTCATCCTGAGTTGGAGCGCTTTTAATGGGCTCATCAGATTCTCAGCAGCAGATTGATTCTTTTCGTAAACAGATCCTAGAAGCGGCAAAAACTAAAACGCCTTTATCCATCGAAGGTGGCGGTACTAAAACTTGGTATGGCAACAATAACCAGTTCGCCAAACTGAGTACTAAAAACTATAGCGGTATCCTCGACTATCAACCAGAAGAACTGGTGATCACTGCTTGCGCAGGCACACCACTTCGCGAGATTGAGCAAGTGCTAGCTGAAAAAAATCAGATGCTCGCTTTTGAACCCCCCCATTTTGGCGAGCAAGCCACTCTCGGTGGTGCAATTGCTGCAGGCTTGGCTGGTCCAGCACGAATTAGCGTGGGTAATTTGCGTGACTTTGTATTGGGTGCTCGCATCATGGATGGCAAAGGTCAAGATTTATCTTTTGGCGGTAAAGTGATGAAGAACGTTGCAGGCTATGATGTATCTCGCCTCATGCCAGGGTCCCTGGGCACTCTTGCTCTCATCTTGGAGGCCTCTGTAAAAGTCTTGCCAAAGCCAGCTGCCAGCACGAGCATTCGTTGCCAAATTACCCAGGCTGCTGCTTTGCAAAGCCTAAACAAATCTGCCGGTCAACCCTTACCCCTCTCTGCAAGTTGCTGGATTGGTGCGAACCAAGCCGATAGTTTTGGAGAGCTAACTATTCGAATGGCAGGAGCAGAAGCAGCAGTTTATGCCGCAAAAGTGTCTCTCTGCTCAAGCCTGAATGCAAAAGAATTAGATTCTCAAGAAGCCGAAACATTCTGGACCCAGTTGCGCGAGCAACAGTTGCCAGCATTTATAAATCTACAAGCAGATGAAACACTCTATCGCCTTGCTCTACCTGCAGCTTGCGGTCCGCTTGACTTAGTTAATGTGGGCAACATATCTTCTGAAATCATTTTAGAGTGGCATGGTCAAGAGCGTTGGATTAAAGGCCCTAGTGATGATGCTACTTTTGCGGCGCTCAAACAACTGGCCAATGCTCATGGTGGACATGCAATGCGTTTTCGGCAGGGCGCTAAAGTCAATCCAGCCAATCAACGCTTTACTCTACTGAGTGAACAAACCCATTCTCAAGCGCTTGAACCAATTCAGGCGAGGTTAAGAGCCAGCTTTGATCCTTCCGGTGTTTTTGCTACGAATCGCCTTCCCTAAGTAATCCATGCAAACTGAACTCGCCCCCCAATTTCAAAATACAGCTGAAGGTATAGAGGCTGCGCGTATCTTAGGTAAGTGTGTGCACTGTGGATTTTGTACAGCCACCTGTCCTACGTATCAACTCCTAGGTGATGAGTTAGATGGTCCGCGAGGTCGTATCTATCTCATTAAACAAATGGCTGAAGGGCAGGCCCCAACTGAGAAAACTCGCTTACATCTTGATCGTTGCCTAACCTGTCGTAACTGTGAGAGCACCTGTCCTAGCGGTGTTCAATACGGCAAGCTGATTGATATTGGTCGTCAATGGGCTGAAGACAATACCGCTTCACGCCCTCTTAAAGATCGCCTCACCCGCTGGGCCCTCAAAGAGGGTTTAACCAGCCCCACCTTAATGAAGACGGCAATAAAATTGGGTCGTCTGGTGCGCCCTATTTTGCCGCATAGCATGAAGCGTAAAATTCCGCATCTGAAAAATAAGGCACTTCACCCCGGTACCAATCCCCACCAAAGACCTCAGACAGAGCATGCTCGCAAAATGCTTTTGCTAGAAGGTTGCGTCCAGCCTGACATGCTGCCGAATGTGAATTCTGCAACTGCTCGGGTATTGCATGCACTGCATATTCAACTGATTAGCGCACCTAAGGCAACGTGCTGCGGCGCTCTGCGGTATCACCTCAATGATCAGGCGGGTGGCTTAGACGATGCAAAGCAAAATATTGATGCTTGGTGGCCTTTAATTGAATCCGGGGTCGAGGCAATTGTGATGACTGCCTCTGGCTGTGGTGTGATGGTCAAAGACTATGGACACCTCTTAGCTCATGACCCGATGTATGCAGCTAAAGCAAAAAGGGTTTCTGAGTTAACGAAAGATATTTCTGAAATCCTACCCACACTCCAAAATGAATTATTGGACTTAATTGGTAGCGAACAAAAACCTGGCGTGGTTTATCACCCACCCTGTACTTTGCAACATGGACAACAAATTCGTGGGCAAGTTGAAAAATTGCTGACGAGTTTAGGTGTGGGAGTACGATTGTGTGCAGATAGCCATTTATGCTGCGGCTCGGCTGGCACCTATTCGATTACGCAGCCTGAACTTTCGGAGCAACTTCGTAAACAAAAATTAATACACTTACAAACTGCCTGCGAAGAATCAGATGCTCAAATGATCGTCTCGGGAAATATTGGCTGTATTGCCCACCTTCAACAAGATCAAACTCCTGTCGTTCACTGGATTGAATTAGTCGATCAACTTCTTAGTCAACAAGCAGAGAAGAAATGACGCCAATTGCGATCCATCTTGAACAAGTTCGAAGACGGGTTCAAGATGCTGCCTTAGCCGCAAAGCGCAATGCCAGCAGCGTTACCCTGATGGCAGTCAGCAAAACCTTTCCTGCCAAAGATATTGAGCAAGCGATTGCAGCAGGTCAGAAGGTATTTGGTGAAAATTATGTGCAGGAAGCAATTGAGAAAATACAAACCTTGGCAGCTTATCGATCTGAACTTGAGTGGCACTTTATTGGCCCACTCCAAAGTAATAAAACCAAAGATGTAGCAGCTCATTTTGACTGGGTTCATAGCATTGACCGCATTAAAATTGCCGAGAGACTCTCTAGCCAACGAGGAGCACTTTCTATTTCGAAGAAGCTGCAACTTTGTGTACAGGTCAATGTTAGTAATGAAGACTCCAAAAGCGGTACTCCTTTGGATGAAGCTGAAACACTCTGTAACGCCATCGCTCAATTGCCTCACCTTACTCTGAGAGGTTTGATGGCTATTCCTGAACCTACTTCAGATCCAATGAGTCAAGCAAAAGCCTTTGGAGCGGTAGAAGATTGCTTTAAAAGAATTCAGGCGAAATACTCTAAAGAGGCTGGGTTTCAAGAATTCGACACCCTCTCGATGGGAATGTCAGACGATATGGAAGCGGCAATTGCCCATGGGAGTACGATTGTTCGCGTAGGAACTGCAATATTTGGCAAGCGAGATAAGATAAGCGCATGACGAGCAAAAATATATTCAATAGCGATATTCACATTACCTTTCTGGGCGGTGGCAATATGGGACGCGCCCTGATTGGCGGTCTTCTGAAAGTAGGTCTGCAAGCTCAGCAAATTTCAGTGATTGAAACGAATCCTGAAACAGCAAGTCAGCTTAAAAAAGACTTTGCAATCAGCGCTATTGCCTCAATTGACGCCATGGCTTTAGACGGATCTAAAAATAATATTGTAGTCATGGCCGTTAAGCCTCAAGACTTTAAAGCGGCAGCACAAGCATTGAGCGGCAGACTGCAAGCATCTGCTGCTCCTTTGATAGTGAGCATTGCTGCAGGCATTCGAACTGGCGATATGAGTCGCTGGCTAGGGCAGACTCGCTGTGTTCGAGCAATGCCCAACACCCCAGCATTAATTGGCAAGGGTATTACTGGTCTTTTTGCAGAAACTTCAGTGAGTGATGCTGACCGTAACTTAGCGGAAGTGATTTGTAACGCGCTTGGACAGACGGTTTGGGTGGACCAAGAGCAACTCTTGGATGCGGTTACTGCTTTATCTGGTAGCGGTCCTGCTTATGTGTTCGCCTTCTTAGAAGCATTGCAAGCAGGCGGGGAAAGACTCGGCTTAGATTCTGTAACGGCTCGTAAGCTAGCTTATGCAACGCTTGAAGGCGCCTCACAGCTTGCCAACCATTCTGCAGAGAATGCGAGCACCCTGCGTGAGAAGGTCACTTCAAAAGGTGGCACCACTGCCGCTGCCCTAGCAGTTCTCAAAGATTTGGAGTGGCAGGCCGCCCTGGAGAGGGCCTTGGCTGCTGCTGCAGAGCGCAGTAAAGCCATGGGTGACGAATTAGGTCAGGAATAGACCCAACACTATTCCTAGGAATAGAAATCCGCCCAACCAATTATTGTGTAGAAATGCTTTGAAGCAGTTCTCACGTGAACGAGTGGAAACCAGTTTGACGTGATACAAAGCACATAACAATGCAGCTCCCCAGCCCAGCCAAAAGTAAAGACTCAGATGGACAAGTCGCGCAACAATGATTTGGCTCAGTAGAAGTACTCCGTAACAAAAAGTAATAGCGACCACATCAAAACGGCCGAAAGTAATCGCTGAGGTCTTTATACCAATCCGAATATCATCCTCGCGGTCTACCATGGCATAAGCGGTATCGTATGCAATCGCCCAAAAAATATTACCGACAAATAAAATCCAGGCCTCTAGTGGAATGAACCCTAAGATAGCTGCATAAGCCATCGGAATACCAAAACCAAACGCAACTCCAAGCACAGCTTGCGGAATGGCGAAAAAACGTTTTGTAAATGGATAGACTGCAGCGATCAGCACTGCAAGAACGGACAGCTCTTTAGTCAGAAAATTGAGTGGCTGAATTAAAGCAAAGGCTAGTAGGGCTAAGATTATTGAAACCCAAACCGCTTCTTTGCCTGAGATCCGTCCACTCGTGACAGGACGATGCTGGGTTCTGAGAACATCTCGATCAAAATCTTGGTCTGCATAATCATTAACTGCACAACCTGCGCTACGCATGAGGAAAGTACCGATCGTGAAAATGATCAAAATCTGTAGATTCGGTAAACCACCACTTGCCAGCCACAAAGCCCACCAGGTAGGCCATAGGAGCAGAAGAGTACCAATGGGTTTATCCAGCCTAATGAGGCGTGCATAGGCTCGTAAGCGTTCAGGCATCAATAAAACTCACTCCTGAAAGATCGCAACGACGAATTGTTTTTGCAAGCTCTTGCATCACAGGAGCACGGGTATAACTTTTCCGCCAAACCAAGCAAACCCGTCTGGTGGGTGTTGGCTCCTCCAGTGGAATGTAACGAATCAAACCTTCTTCGGTTTTGGGATCATCCACTGAAGTCCTTGGTAAAACGCTGATGCCGATTCCGCCAGCAACCATTTGTCGAATGGTTTCTAGAGATGAGCCTTCGAAGCTGTGCTGCTCACCAATGGTTGAGCCACTCCCTAAACGATTGAGCTCCGGACACACTCCAAGCACATGGTCTCGAAAGCAATGTCCTGCGCCAAGTAGCAAGGTATTCTGAGCTTTTAATTCTTGATGGGCAATGGATTGACGACTTTCCCAAGCATGTCCTTTGGGTACAGCAACCAAGAATGGCTCATCATATAAATCAATGATCTCCAGACCTGAGCTCGGGAAAGGATGCGCCAGCACAGCACAATCTAGCTCTCCTTGTCGCAACATTTCTAACAAACGGGCCGTGAAGTTTTCTTCTAGAAATAAAGGGGCATTTGGTAAAGACTCTCTGGCTTCTCTCACTAGGCTAGGAAGTAAGTAAGGTGCGATGGTATAAATCGTTCCTAATCTTAGCGGGCCCGATAAAGGATCTTGGCCATGCTTTGCTAAATGCTTCAAAGTATTTGCTTCTTCTAAAACACGCTGAGCCTGCTCTACGACCAAGGCGCCTAAAGCAGTCATCGACACCTCAGAGCTGGTTCTCTCAAAAATTTGAATATTGAGCTCTTCCTCTAGCTTCTTGATAGCGACAGAGAGCGTAGGCTGAGAAACAAAGCAAGCCTCAGCTGCGCGCCCAAAATGGCGCTCACGAGCGACGGCTACGATATAACGAAGTTCAGTTAGTGTCATAAGGTAATTATCAGGCCTTTAAAAATTCGGCGCGTGAACCGAGCCATCTTGCCAATTGTATTTCCACTAAATCTGGATACTCTGCCAGTAAACGCTCCGCTGCTTGCTGAGCCAATTCTATCAACCAGGCATCTCTTTGTAGATCCACAAAGCGCAACATTGCATCTCCAGATTGCCTGGCGCCCAGCAATTCACCAGGCCCTCGCAATGATAAATCTCGCTCGGCAATGACAAACCCATCAGATACTTCTCGTAAAGTTTGTAGACGCTCTTTAGCCGCCTGAGACAGCGGCTCTGCATACATCAGAATGCAAACTGAGTCCGCTGAGCCCCTTCCCACTCGCCCTCGCAGTTGATGAATTTGAGCATAACCAAAACGCTCTGCGTGTTCAATTACCATCAAAGCAGCATTAGGGACATCTACCCCAACCTCAATCACAGTAGTGGCGACCAAGAGCTGAATTTCATTGGCTTTAAAGGCGGCCATGACGGCTGCCTTTTCATCACTCTTCATACGACCATGCACTAAACCAACTTTAAAGTTTGGTAAAGCGAGAGTAAGTTGCTCTGCGCTCTCGATTGCAGTTTGTAACTGCAAAGCTTCAGACTCTTCAATCAAAGGACATACCCAATAGGCCTGTAAGCCCTTAGCAAGCCATTCCTTGACACCATCAATGACTTCATTGCGGCGACTTGCCTTAAGAACTTTTGTTGTAATCGGTTTACGACCAGGGAGAAGTTCGTCAATCACTGAAACATCGAGATCAGCATAATAGGTCATGGCAAGCGTACGCGGAATCGGCGTTGCAGACATCATCATCTGATGGCAATAGAGTAATTCTGAGCCGATCCGTTGCTGAATTTCCATCCGCTGCCTCACCCCAAAACGATGCTGCTCATCAATTACTGCAAGGCCTAGCTTTGCAAAATGGACTGACTCTTGAATTAAGGCATGAGTACCAACGATCAGTTGCGCCTCACTGCTTTCGACTAGATCTTGTGCCAATCTTTTTTCTTTTGCTTTGAGGCTACCGGATAACCAAACCACTTTGACACCGAGTGGCTCAAACCATTCTTGCATTTTCAGAAAATGTTGTTCTGCTAAGATTTCGGTCGGGGCCATAATTGCAGCTTGGTAGCCATTGTCTATTGCTCTTGCAGCTGCTAGTGCTGCAATCACAGTCTTACCACTCCCCACATCACCCTGTAGCAATCGATTCATCGGGAAACCTCGAGAGAGGTCATGTCCAATTTCATCCCAAACTCGATCTTGTGCTGAGGTGAGCTTAAAAGGCAAAACCTTCAGTAAGCCTGATTCAATGCTCTTTTTAGAACCCGATTCCGTTGCTTTAACAATTTCTGGGGCTCGCCTTTTTTGCCGTATCGAATGCGCTCGCTTTAATGAGATCTGCTGAGCAAGTAATTCCTCAAATTGCACACGACGCCAAGCCAAGTGGGTTCGGTCTAACAAGGTTTGCGTATCTGCATCAGCTGGTGGTTGATGCAATAAGGTAATCGCAGCTTCTAAGTTAGGCCACTGATGACTGGGCAATAACTCAGCTAATAATTTGCTTGGCAAAAACTCTACAAGTAAATCGTGAATATTGGGATCCTTAAGCGCAGAAGAAATTGCCTTGCGTAGGACTGTCTGCGTCACGCCGGCACTGGCCGGATACACTGGGGTCAAACTCTTGGGTAGCGGGGCATCGGGCGCAAGCGCTCGAACGGTGGGATGTACCATCTCTGGCCCCTGAAATCCCTCACGGATTTCGCCTCGCACTCGAACATGGGCTCCGACCGCCATTTGCTTTTGCTGGCTTGGATAAAAATTGAGGAAGCGAAGTTGTAAAACCTCCCCCGCATCTTCAATCGAGACCACCAACTGCCTTCTTGGTCTAAACAAGACCTGATTACGGATCACAACACCTTGGGTTTGCACTGAACGAAAGCGGCCTAGGTCTAGAGCTTCTGCAATGCTCAAAAGCTCAGTTTCATCCTCATAGCGCATCGGAAGATGTAAAACGAGTGCCATAGGGCTATCTAAACCCATTTTTTGGAGTGCTGGAGGTACAGTCTTAGTCATGATGGTTAGAATCCAAGCTCTGATGGTAATGCTATGCAACTCTCCGACTTCAATTACGAACTCCCTGCCCGCCTAATCGCCCAAAATCCCTTGGCCGAACGGACCGCAAGCCGCCTTCTTGAAGTACAGGCTGGCAGTCTAGTCGACCGGCAATTCAAAGAGATTTTGAGCCTTCTAAAACCTGGCGATTTACTGATCATGAATGACACCAAAGTTATTCCTGCCAGACTGCATGGTAAAAAATCCACTGGCGGAGCCATAGAGCTTCTGATTGAACGTATCACTAGCAATCAGCGGGCATGGGTCCAAATACGAGCCTCCAAAGTGCCTAAGCTTGACTCGATTGTTCAAATCCACAATCGCAATGGGGAGAGCTTCGAAGCTAAGGTCGTCGCTTACGATGGTCGTTTCTTTGAAATCGAGTTCCCCGAAGCCATTCTCGATTTATTAGAGAAATTTGGCGAACTCCCACTACCTCCTTATATTGAGCATCAACCCAACCAAGTCGATGCCAATCGCTATCAGACCGTGCTTGCCAAGAATCCCGGCGCTGTAGCTGCGCCTACTGCAGGACTGCACTTTGATGAGGCCATTCTTACTGAACTCCGAGCCATGGGTATCGAACACACTAGTATTACTTTACATGTGGGTGCCGGCACCTTCTCCCCCGTGCGAGAAGAGGATTTAAGTTTGCACAAAATGCATTCAGAGTGGTACTCGATCCCCGAGACTTCTCTTGCTGCGATTGAAAAAACCCGACATGCCGGTGGACGGATCATTGCTGTTGGTACCACCAGCTTACGTACACTTGAGAGTTTTGCAATCAATCAACAACGCTCTGGTGATACCAATTTATTTATCACTCCAGGCTTCACATTCAAAATAGTGGATTGCCTCATCACCAACTTTCATCTACCTAAATCAACCCTACTCATGCTGGTCAGTGCCTTTGCTGGTATGGAGAACATCCGCCAAGCTTACCAACATGCCATTGCTCAGGAATATCGCTTCTTTAGCTATGGCGACGCGATGTTTCTCACGCGGCTTTAAAATTACGCAGACATGACAAAATCCATTCAATTCAATATATCAGCGCATGACTCTTCCAGCTTAGCCCGAGTAGGTCAACTTGACCTACCCCATGGTAGCGTGCAAACACCCATCTTCATGCCGGTAGGTACTTATGGCACTGTCAAAGCGATGACCCCACGCGATCTTGAAGAAGCGCATGCGCAAATTATTTTAGGCAACACTTTTCACCTGTGGCTCAGACCCGGTTTAGAGGTTGTTAAAAAACATGGTGGCTTGCATCGCTTTATGGCTTGGGATAAGCCGATCTTGACCGATTCGGGAGGTTTTCAGGTTTTCAGTTTAGGTGCGTTGAGAAAAATCTCTGAAGAAGGTGTTACTTTTGCTTCACCTATTAATGGCGATAAATTATTTATGTCTCCGGAAGTTTCAATGGAGATACAAGCAGTTCTCAATAGCGATATTGCGATGCAGTTCGATGAGTGCACGCCCTACGAAAGCCATGGCAAAGCCACTACTGAGAAAACAGCGCAGCAATCACTTGAACTCTCCTTACGTTGGGGTGAGCGCTCCATTCAACGCTTTAGAGAGCTGGAAACGGGTAATGGCTTATTCGGCATTGTTCAAGGCGGCATGTTTGAAAACCTGCGAGAACTTTCCCTAGCAGGGGTGAGTGAGCAAGGTTTTGATGGTATTGCCATTGGCGGCCTATCGGTTGGAGAGCCTAAACCTGAATTTGAGCGCATTCTCAACTTCACTGCGCCTAAGCTACCCGCCCACCTTCCCCACTACCTGATGGGAGTAGGCACACCAGAGGATCTCATATTGGCCGTTAGTTTAGGTATCGACATGTTTGATTGTGTGATGCCAACGCGCAATGCGCGCAACGGCTGGCTATTTACCCGCTTTGGCGATCTGAAGTTACGTAACTCTGGCTATAAGGATGATGATCGTCCTCTAGATCCAAGCTGTGCTTGTTATACCTGCAAGCATTTCACCCGCTCCTATTTGAATCACCTCCAAAAAGCCAATGAAATTCTTGGCTCACAGCTCAATACGATCCACAACCTGTCTTACTACCTGCAGCTCATGACCGAAGTGCGCGAAGCCATTAGCCAAGCTCGTTTCCAGGCCTATCGTGAAGAATTTCACCGTAATCGCCAGCGCGGTGTAGAGCCAGGACAAGACTAGCCCTACTCCGAGCCCCCCTTTCCCCCTCATATCAGGGTTTTATCTGCCCCAGAGCACCCTTACAGTTTAGAATTGCGGGTTTACGGCTTTAGTTAAAAAGCCCAAAAAGCATCAGTTTTTATTTCGTCTTTTACGGAGGTTTTATGTGGATTAGCAATGCTTATGCCCAAGCTGCAGCTGGGGGTTCTGAATCTGGTGGCTTAATGAGCTTCCTTCCCTTGATTTTGATGTTTGTTGTTTTGTACTTCATCATGATCCGCCCTCAAATGAAGCGTCAAAAAGAAACCAAAGCGATGCTTGAAGCTTTGGCTGTTGGCGATGAAGTAGTTACCGTTGGTGGCATCGTAGGTAAAGTAACAGCACTGAAAGATCAATTTATCAGTGTTGAAATTGCCACTGGGACTGAAGTCCAAATGCAAAAAGGTGCAATCACTACCGTCTTGCCAAAAGGCACACTCAAGTCTGCTTAATACTGCCTCACTATGAATCGCTATCCTCTCTGGAAATATATTGTCATCGTCGCTGCATTACTCATCGGCGCGCTATATTCAATACCGAATTTTTTCGGGGAGGCTCCAGCGGTTCAAGTCTCATCAGCTAAACCCACTATCAAGGTAGATTTAGCAACAGAGTCTAGAGTTGAAAATATTCTGAGTAATGCAAGTATTAATAGCACCGGCATCTTCTTCGAGAATGCCAATAACGTTGGGTCAATCAAAATTCGTTTTGCAGATACTGATACCCAATTACGCGCTCGCGACCTACTGCAACAAAAACTCAATAGCGATCAAAATGATCCTAGTTTCACTGTTGCTTTAAATCTTTTATCTAATACTCCAGATTGGTTAAATGCCATCAATGCCCTACCAATGCCACTGGGTCTAGATTTACGGGGTGGCGTCTACTTTCTATTGCAAGTGGATATGAAGGGTGCAGTACAAAAGAAAATTACTTCATTAGCAGGTGATATTCGGGGTCAATTGCGCGATAAGAATATTCGCCATCAAGGTATTGATCGTGGGCCTGAATCAGTCACGATTAACTTTAGCAACCGAGATGATGCAGACGCAGCTCGCTCTCTTTTATTAAGCACTGAGCCTGAGCTAGATTGGCAAATTAAAGCTGTTGGCGGTGGCGCTCAATTACTTGGTGAGTTCAAGCCCAGTGCATTAAAAGCCGTCCAAGATAATGCGGTAAAACAGAACATCATTACCCTCAATAAGCGAGTAAACGAATTAGCCGTAAAAGAGCCCCTCATTCAACAACAGGGTGCCGAGCGCATTGTGGTTCAACTCCCTGGTGTGCAAGATACTGCGAGAGCCAAGGACATCATAGGTCGTACCGCAACCTTAGAATCTCGCTTGGCCGATCCTATTACACCTTCCATTAGTCTAGGTGAAGCAGCTCCCCCAGGTATGGATGTCTTCCGCTTTGGCGAAAATCGTTATGGTGTATTTAAGAAGTCTGTCATCTTTAGTGGCGAAAGTATTACCGATGCGAGTGCAGGCTTTGATCAAAATCAACGTCCAGCTGTCAATATCTCACTGGATGCTACTGGCGGTCGAGTCATGCAAGAAGTGACCCGAGAAAATATTGGCAAGCCAATGGGCATGATTTTGTTTGAAAAAGGTAAAGGTGAGGTACTTACCATCGCCACAATTCAAGGGGAGTTTGGCTCCAAGTTTCAGATTACGGGGCAACCCACTACTGCTAGTGCAAATGATTTAGCGCTCTTGCTTCGTGCTGGTTCCTTAGCCGCTCCAATGGAAATCATTGAAGAGCGCACGATTGGACCTAGCCTTGGTGCTGAAAATATTGAGAAGGGTTTTAAATCCCTACTCATTGGATTTACTGCCATTGCTATTTTTATGATGGCTTACTACTTACTGTTCGGCACTTTCTCAGTACTGGCATTGGGGGTTAACCTACTGCTCCTCATTTCTGTACTGTCGATGCTGCAAGCAACCCTCACCCTACCTGGCATTGCCGCTATGGCACTGGCTTTGGGTATGGCGATTGACTCAAACGTATTGATCAATGAACGTATCCGTGAAGAGTTACGCAATGGCACCGCACCTCAAACTGCGATCGCCTTAGGATTTGATAAGGCCTGGGCAACGATTTTGGACTCTAACGTCACTACTTTAATTGCTGGTCTCGCCCTACTGGCTTTTGGCTCAGGCCCCATCAAAGGTTTTGCGATTGTGCATTGCTTGGGTATTTTGACCTCGATGTTCTCTGCGGTTTTCTTCTCACGTGGGATTGTTAACCTTTGGTACGGTAGAAATAAAAAGGTTCAGAAACTCGCCATCGGCCAAGTTTGGCATCCAAAGGAGAAATAAGCCATGGAATTTTTCCGGATCAAAAAAGATATTCCTTTCATGCGCCATGCTTTGGTGCTGAATATTATTTCTTTAATCACTTTTTTAGCAGCAGTTTTTTTCTTGTGGCATAACGGCCTACACCTCTCTATCGAATTTACTGGCGGCACGGTAATGGAGGTGAGTTATCCACAAACGGCTCCATTAGATTCAATTAGAGATAGTGTTCAAAAGCTGGGTTACAACGACACCCAAATCCAAAACTTTGGCAGCTCGCGTGATGTCATGATTCGTCTGCCGATTCAAAAGGATGCTGAGGGCAAAGTAATTGCTTCCGCTGATCAAAGTACCGCCGTTATGAAAGCCCTGGATCCAGCGAGTTCTGGAGCCAAATTGCAACGGGTGGAGTTTGTTGGACCTCAAGTAGGTCAAGAACTCGCTCTTGATGGTCTGAAAGCATTGATCTTTGTGATCATTGGTATCGTGCTTTACCTATCATTTCGCTTTGAGTGGAAGTTTGCCCTTGCCGGCATCATTGCGAACTTGCACGACGTGGTTATTATTTTGGGCTTCTTTGCCTGCTTCCATTGGGAGTTCTCGCTATCAGTATTAGCTGCAGTCTTGGCTGTTCTCGGTTATTCCGTGAACGAGTCTGTGGTGATCTTTGACCGAATTCGGGAAAACTTCCGCAAGTATCGCAAGATGAATACCCGCGAAATTATTGACAATGCGATTACTAGCACCATTAGCCGCACCATGATTACTCACGGTAGCACGGAGATGATGGTCTTAGCTATGCTGATCTTTGGTGGACCAACACTGTTTTACTTTGCGCTGGCCTTAACTATTGGTATTTTGTTTGGTATTTATTCTTCGGTCTTCGTGGCCGCTGCTCTAGCAATGTGGCTTGGGGTCAAGCGTGAAGACTTAATCAAAGGGGATCGCAAGCCTGATGATGCAGCTCGTAACGATGATCCTAACTTTGGTGCGAGAGTTTAATTAAAAATATGATTCTGGCGATCTAAGATCGTCAGAATTTTTTGCGTAGCACCTTGGTGGTCTACTGCATATTGCTTAGCTGCCCTAGCCATCTGCTCAAGTTGCTCCGCGTTCTGAAGACAGGATTTGAGAGCCTCAACGAGCGCAAGCGACTCATTCAAGAGTGTCTCACCCTCAATTTGCTTTGCAGCTCCACAGTCAATCGCATCAATCGCTGCCTGCTGAAAGTTATAAGTGTGTTTGCCTAACAAAACTGGACAGCCTGCTGCACAGGCTTCTATCAAATTCTGGCCCCCAAAAGGCAACAGCGTTCCGCCCATTACAGTCAAACTTGCTGCACTGTAATACAGTGCCATCTCCCCCATCGAGTCGCCCAATAAGACCTTAACGCCATTGCAAGCATCTGGAGTATCAAGCCACTCACTCCGCTTGCGGAATGTGAGTCCCATATTGGTGATCAAATTAGCTACGTCTGCAAAACGTTCAGGATGCCTTGGAATTAAACATAGCAGCGGAGAAACGGTAAATGTATTACTCAGCAATAGCGCTTGCCAAGCTTTCAGGATGATGGCTTCCTCGCCATCACGCGTACTAGCAGCACAAACCATCAGTCGATTGGAGCTTTCGAGCTTGGTTCGCCACTGACAGCCTTTTTCTAATTGCGCGGGATCTAATGGCACATCAAACTTGAGATTACCAACCACCTCAATATTGCGTACACCCAACTGCTGGTAGCGTTCAGCATCAAATGCAGTCTGCGCCAAAACTCCAGCAAAGGCCTGAAATAGTGCCTGCCCTGCTTTACCAAAACTCTGAACTCGTTTTGCGCTTCGCTGCGATAAGCGGGCATTCACCAGGAATAAAGGTAGGCCGATTTCAGCACAACGAAATACAACTGTTGGCCAGGCTTCGGTTTCCATAAACAAACCTAACTTAGGTTTGAAGGTTTTTAGAAAGTGCTCTACCGGTCCACAAAGGTCATAAGGAAGATACACTTGACGAATCTGACCAGCGGCAATTGCGGATGAAAATAATTTTTTACCAGTACGACGACCATTTAAAGTCATATGAGTCAGTAGGATTTTTTCACCTCGAGCTAGGTAAGCCTCTATTAGTGGCTGTGCAGCACGAGTCTCACCAACAGAGACTGCATGAATCCAAATCGCATTTTGGATAATCGGTTTTGTGTAACCAAACCCTAAACGTTCAGATAAATGTCCTAGATATTGAATCGAATGGCGAGCACGCCACGCCAGACGGATAAAGGCCAAAGGTAGCAGTAAATGCCATAGAAGCTGATAAACCGCAAACCATACGATTGGCCTGCCCGACTTCTGAACACTCACTTTTTAAGACGTTCAGTCAATTCGACTGCCTTACCCAAATAGGATGCCGGAGTCATTTCTAATAAGCGTGCTTTTGCATCTTCAGGAATCTTCAATCCTTTGATGAAAGCCTGCAGATCAGCTTGATTGATCCCTTTGCCACGAGTCAGTTCTTTTAACTGCTCATAAGGGTTTTCAATACCGTAACGGCGCATCACTGTTTGGACTGGTTCAGCAAGTACTTCCCAGCAAGCATCCAAATCAGCCGCGATGGCGGCATGATTGACTTCAAGCTTACTCAGACCTCGCAAAGCACTGTCGTATGCCAAAAGACTATGGCCAAAAGCCGGCCCTAGATTACGTAAAACAGTAGAGTCTGTCAGATCACGCTGCCAACGAGAGATGGGTAACTTTTCTGCAAGATGGCGCAATAGTGCATTAGCAACCCCTAAATTACCTTCTGAGTTTTCAAAGTCAATTGGGTTGACTTTATGCGGCATGGTTGACGAACCAATCTCGCCTGCTTTAGTACGTTGTTTGAAATATCCAACAGAAATATATGCCCAGAAATCGCGATCCATATCCAGTAAAATCGTATTCGCGCGCGCAATAGCATCAAAGAGCTCAGCCATACCATCGTGTGGCTCAATTTGAATTGTGTAGGGGTTGAAGGTCAAACCCAAACGCTTTTCAACCACATTGCGCGAGAAGTCTTCCCAATCGAAATCAGGGTAAGCAGAAAGATGTGCGTTGTAATTACCCACTGCACCGTTCATCTTGCCCATCAAAGGGACTTCAGCAATATTAGCAATCGCACGCTCTAAACGCTTTGCAATATTCGCAAGCTCTTTACCCAAAGTGCTTGGCGAAGCTGGCTGGCCATGAGTGCGGGAGAGTAAAGGCACTTTGGCATGCTCGATTGCCAAATCAGTTAACACGGAAAGTATTTTTTTGAGTTGTGGCAACAGCACTTCATCACGTGCACCGCGCAACATCAAACCATGTGATGTGTTGTTGATATCTTCAGAAGTACAAGCAAAGTGAATAAATTCACTGGCTTTCAATAAATCAGGATGGCCTGCAACTTTCTCTTTCAGGAAGTACTCAACCGCTTTGACATCATGATTGGTAACGGCTTCGATCTCTTTAATCCGCTGCGCATCTGCGTCAGAGAAATTCTTTGGAAGGGAGAGCAAGAATTCAGAATCGGCTGCACTGATTTTAGGAACGTCTGGCAAGCCAGCGGATGCAAGCGCTAATAGCCAATGAATTTCAACAAAGACACGCTGACGCATAAAGGCTGACTCAGAAAGCCAGGGGCGTAAAGCATCGAGTTTTCCGGCGTAACGCCCATCTAAAGGGGAAAGCGCATTGAGAGTTGAAAGCGGCTGGCTCACGAATATTGCCTTTTTAAGAAATAGGTCAACAAAGTCTAATTTTAATGCGTTCTTGACTCTGCCCCAGCCACTACTATCTAGCTATACTTGGAACCTATGAAAATTATCGGATCACTCACCAGCCCCTATGTACGCAAGGTACGCATCGTTTTTTTAGAGAAAAAGCTCGAAGCAGCCCTAGAACTTGAAAATGTCTGGGATGCCAAGACCAAAATAGGCTCGTTGAACCCTCTGGGCAAGGTTCCTTGCCTGATTTTGGATGATGGCGAGGCCATTTATGACTCCCGAGTCATTGTTGAATACGTCGATACCTTAAGCCCCGTAGGCAAGCTCATCCCCACAGAAAGCCGAGAGCGGGCTACCGTCAAAACCTGGGAAGCCCTAGCAGACGGCATCATGGATGCTGGCATTCTGGCTCGCTTAGAGGCGACCTGGCGGCCTGCAGAACAGCAAAGTCAGGCCTGGATTGAACGTCAAATGGGCAAGGTAGATGCCGCCCTCTCCCAGATGTCACAAGAGTTAGGTGAAAACGCCTGGTGCCATGGCAATCAAATGACTTTGGCGGATATCGCGGTAGGCTGCGCACTAGCTTGGCTCTTACTCCGCTTTCCCAAGCTGGAGTGGCAAACAAAATATGCCAATCTCGATGGCTTGTATCAAAAACTGATGCTGCGTTCATCCTTCATTGAAACAACACCACCAGCGGCTTAGTTCTCTGAGTAATCTTGGATACTAGGTGGTAATAATTCCGCCGCCTAGACAAATCTCACCGTCATACAACACAGCTGATTGTCCCGGCGTAACTGCCCATTGCGGCTCAGGAAATTGCAACTGAAAACTCTGATCGCCATTTTGACCAGTCTGTATTTCACAAGCTGAGTCAGTTTGACGATAGCGCGTCTTAGCGGAAAAATTTCCTGCCAAGGGCGCAGAGCCTGCAATCCAACTTGCATCCATTGCCGATAGTGCATTTGTTAATAACCAGGGATGTTCATGGCCTTGAGCAACATACAAAGTATTGTTTATAACGTCTTTACGTGCCACATACCAAGCGTCACCAGTACCGTCCTGACTGCCTCCCAGCCCAATTCCCTTGCGCTGGCCGAGGGTAAAGAAAGCTAAACCCATGTGCTCTCCAACCGTTTTTCCTTCAACTGTTTTGATAGGGCCCGGTGTGCGAGGCAGGTAACGATTCAGAAATTCGCGGAAGGGTCGCTCACCAATAAAGCAGATACCTGTCGAATCTTTCTTACGCGCGTTATGCAAACCAATCTCTTGTGCAATTTTGCGCACTTCTGTTTTCTCAATTTCCCCGAGAGGAAAAAGTACTTTCTCTAATTGTGATTGCGTGAGTCGATGCAAGAAATAACTTTGATCTTTACTTACATCAATTGCTTTGAGCAACTGCACCCCACCTTCTTCTCGGCGAACGCGCGCGTAATGCCCAGTTGCAATGGCATCCGCACCTAAACTCATTGCATGATCAAGGAAAGCCTTAAATTTGATCTCCGCATTGCAGAGCACGTCTGGATTTGGCGTTCTACCAGCGGCGTATTCTCGTAAAAAATCAGCAAAAACCCGCTCACGGTACTCAGCAGCAAAATTGACCGCCTCGACATCAATCCCGATGAGGTCTGCAACCGAGACTACGTCCAACCAATCCTGGCGGGCCGAGCAATACTCATCGCTGTCATCGTCCTCCCAGTTCTTCATAAATAGGCCAATAACCTCATAGCCCTGCTGCTTGAGCATCCAGGCAGCCACTGAGGAATCAACGCCTCCAGACATCCCAATCACGACTTTTGAGGGCTTAAATGGAGTTTTAGAGGTTTTGATAGGAGAGATCACAGAAGAATGGGGTTAACTCATGAAAAATGCGAAAATTCAATAAATGCTTTCTGCTTGTATTGTAAAAGTCTTAGGCTGCTTTCACCGAAAATGGCTCAAAACTGCGCATTCTGAGCAAGAAATCGTAAATAGGTGCAATTTGGCCTATTTAATTAAAATAGAAGTTTTGAAAATACGCTTTTTGGAGACAAGTAATGCGCATAGGGGTCCCGCTGGAAACGAAGGCTGGTGAAACAAGAGTTGCCGCCACACCAGAAACAGTTAAAAAACTCATTGGACAAGGTCATCAAGTCCTCATTCAAAAAGATGCTGGCCTGCAAGCAAGTCAACCCGATTCTGCTTATGTAGCCGTTGGAGCAACCATTGGAAGCGCAGCGGATGCCTTTGCTTCTGAGCTTGTCTTAAAGGTCCGCGCTCCGCAAGCCAGCGAACTGTCACAGATCAAATCTGGCAGCGTCTTGATTGGTATGCTGGAGCCGTTTGATAACAACAATATTGCTGCGATGGCAGCTCAAGGTATTACTGCCTTCTCACTCGAAGCCGCCCCAAGAACTACGCGTGCACAAAGCATGGACGTACTGTCTTCGCAAGCAAACATTGCTGGATATAAAGCAGTGATGATTGCCGCTAATGAATATCAACGCTTTATGCCAATGTTGATGACGGCTGCAGGTACGGTAAAGGCTGCGCGAGTACTCATTTTGGGTGCTGGTGTTGCTGGCTTGCAAGCAATTGCTACTGCCAAGCGTCTCGGCGCTGTTATTGAAGCTTCGGATGTGCGCCCAGCTGCTAAAGAGCAAATTGAATCCCTTGGCGCCAAGTTTGTTGATGTTCCTTTTGAAACTGATGAAGAGCGGGAAATTGCTAAGGGCGTAGGTGGCTACGCTCGCCCAATGCCTGAAAGCTGGATGAAGCGCCAAGCTGCCTTAGTAGCAGAGCGCGCACAACAAGCCGATATCGTCATCACAACTGCTCTGATTCCTGGTCGTAAACCTCCAGTCCTGCTTAATAGCGATACTGTCGCCAATATGAAAGCCGGCTCAGTAGTAATCGATCTTGCAGCTGGCAAGGGTGATAACGGATCTGGTAACTGTCCGCTCACTCAGGCAGACAAAATTATTGATGTGAATGGCGTCAAGATCGTGGGTTACACCGATTTAGCCAGTATGGTTGGCGCTGATGCCTCAGCGCTCTATGCCCGCAACTTGCTGGACTTCTTAAAACTCATCATTGATAAAGAAGCCAAACTGGTTATACCTACTGATGATGACATTGTTGCCGCCTGCCTCATGTGTCGCGATGGTCAGGCTATTCGTAAAAACTCATAATAAAAAATATTGCAAAGGAAATAAGATGGATTACGCTGCCATTCAAAGCATCCTGACTGTTCAGAACATCACCGTTTTTGTGCTCGCGATTTTTGTGGGCTATCACGTGGTTTGGAACGTCACTCCAGCATTGCATACTCCTTTAATGGCCGTAACCAATGCGATCTCCGGAATTATTATTGTTGGTGCACTGCTTCAAACTGAAGTCATTAACGGCGAAGCTATTACCTTTACTAGCGTGATTGGTGCAGTAGCTGTTTTCTTGGCCTCGATCAATATTTTTGGCGGCTTCATGGTGACCCGTCGCATGCTTGAAATGTTCAAGAAAAAAGCACCCAAAGCTGAAGCAGCCACCAGCAAGTAAAAGAAAAACAGAAAAAAGATTCCATAGAGACCATACTCATGTCAAACCTTACCGCTATCTCCTACCTCATTTCATCAGTGCTATTTATTCTGGCACTAAGAGGTCTATCTTCACCGACCACATCGCGCCAGGGCAACACCTTCGGCATGATTGGAATGTTGCTTGCAGTGATTACCACCTTCTTTGTGGCTGATTTTAAGCCAGCCTTCTCATTGATTGCTGGTGCAATTGTTGCTGGCGCCATCATTGGCACTTTAGCTGCTAAACGCGTTCAGATGACCAAGATGCCAGAGCTAGTTGCTCTCATGCACTCTTTTGTTGGACTCTCAGCCGTCTTGATTGCAGTAGCGGCTGTATTTAATCCAGCGCATGAGCATACTGGCGCACAAAAGATTGAGCTATTTATTGGCGCCTTCATTGGAGCGATTACTTTCACGGCATCTATTATTGCTTTCGGCAAATTGTCTGGAAAAGTCAGTGGCAAGCCCGTTAGCTTTTCTGGCCAGCACTTACTGAACTTGATTCTGGCACTTGCCATGATTGGAAGTGGAGTCGCATATTACATGGCTGATAGCCACGCTGCCTTTATGGCAATGTGCGCAATTGCACTAGTTCTTGGTGTGACCTTAATCATTCCAATTGGTGGTGCGGATATGCCAGTAGTAGTCTCAATGCTCAATAGCTACTCCGGATGGGCTGCAGCAGGGATTGGTTTTACGCTCAACAATCCTGTATTGATTATTGCTGGCGCTTGCGTAGGCTCTTCTGGTGCAATTCTTTCTTACATTATGTGTAAGGCTATGAATCGCTCAATCCTTGCTGTATTGCTTGGTGGTTTTGGTGCTGAAGCTGGTGCTGGAGGTGGCGATGATGGTAGTCCGAAGAATTACAAAACAGGCTCGCCAGAAGATGCAGCTTTCCTTATGGAAAATGCTGATACCGTCATTATTGTTCCCGGCTATGGATTAGCGGTGGCACGAGCACAGCATGCTCTGAAAGAACTAACTGAGAAACTTACCCATCATGGTGTTACCGTGAAATATGCAATTCATCCAGTTGCTGGCCGTATGCCTGGTCATATGAACGTTCTCCTAGCTGAGGCCGAAGTGCCTTATGACCAGGTATTTGAGATGGAAGATATCAATAGCGACTTTGGTCAAGCTGACGTTGTCCTGGTTCTTGGCGCGAACGACGTTGTAAATCCTGCAGCAAGAACCCCTGGTAGTCCAATCTTTGGCATGCCTATCTTGGAAGCGTTCAAAGCTAAGACGATCATCGTCAATAAGCGCTCGATGGCTGCTGGTTATGCGGGCCTAGATAACGAACTCTTCTACATGGATAAAACCATGATGGTCTTCGGTGATGCGAAGAAGGTAGTTGAAGAGATGGTTAAGACTGTTAGTTAGAACTCATATAGGTCCATAAAGAATACAAATAGAGTTTTCTAAAAACAAATACGAGGACTAAATTAATCTTGTGAATCTGTATCAACAAAAGATTTAATCGTGAGATCCAATGATGCCAAACACCTATTCTTTTAAATTTTTATTTATTGACTTTTTTGATATATCAGCTCTTGACGATTTTAGTGAATTATTTTCCGGTGCCCTCACCAAAATCTACGATTTTTAAAGATTCATAACGATTAATATTCGTTGCAACGATAACAGGCAGAAGATGATGTCCATTGAACTGAGACTCAAGAATAACTGGAGTGACATTATTGAGATAAATACGAAGCTCGCGTTGTTGCACGTCTACATTATCATTTGATTTTAGCTCACTGCGGTATGTACTTTTAACTGAAATCCAATTTTCATGAAATCCAGAGAATACTAATTTATTCATTTTTTTAGATTGACATCACTATCAATGATCTTGAGGTAAGAGAATTAATAGTTTTTGCTCATGAATAGCTAGACTCATCTAACCTAAAAAAAATTTATCATTTAGGAATTTAAACTTATGAATACAGCAGAAAGAATTAACGAAATAGCCTCTAAAATTAGCCTGCAGTCATACCTTGAAATAGGTGTCCAAGAGGGCATTACTTTTAACAAAATACACAAGATACCCTATAAGGTTGCCGTTGATCCTGTTTTTAGACTCGAATATAAAAAATATGAATCCGAAAATGTTAAGTTTTTCGAGACCACCTCAGATATTTTTTTTCAAACTAATGAAATAAAATTTGATATCATTTTTTTAGACGGCCTACATGAATTTAAGCAAACACTTAGAGATTTTATTAATGCCCTTGAATTTTCTCATGAAAAAACTATCATTATCATCGATGATGTTTATCCAAATGATATCTATAGCTCATTAGTTGGCAAAAATCTTGACAGCGATTATTGCTACTCCCTGAGATCTCATTTTCATCCGGAAAGTAGAGATGGAAGATGGCACGGTGACGTGTACAAAGTCATCGCTTTTATCCATGATTTTTACCCCAATATTACTATGCAAACTATTAGTGATAACTATGGCAACCCCCAAACAATCTGTTACAAAAAGTATCGATCGAACCATAAGCCTCAATTCAATTCACTAGAGGCAATTGAGAGATTAACGTATTTTGATTTGATTGAAGATACACGCTTTTACTGTGTTACAACCGAAGAGGATGCTTTAGCTAATGCGATTAAATATCTTAAATCTTTCTAACTCTATTTTTTATAGGGAGAGCATCAATTGGAAAACTTAGTTCAAATTATCTGCGGTGCTGGTGGTCAAGAAACAATTGAGGAGTGCGCAAGAGTTCCCGAAAGTTTAGGAGCTACCATTATTGTTGTTTATGGCTTATGGCCTCAATATGATTATCCAAATGGCGATATAAACTTTGCACAAACAAGTAATCTAGTTGAACCAACATTTAATATTGATGACGTAGAATCTATTGCTAGAAAAAGAGGGTGGCATTACTTAAGAATGAATAAGTTTGCATTTAATGGTGAGCAATATAATTTAGCTTTGGACTATATTCAGCAAAAGAGAATCAAGTGTGATCATATTTGGTTTACAGACTCTGATGAGTGCATTGATCCTGAGCATTTAAAACCTCTACTTGATTTCATTTTGCTGTGCAAGTCTCAAGGACTACAGCAGGTCAGATTTGATATTAATGTTGAGATACTTCCTGAATGGAAATATATCGTGACTGGTCCAATTTGGCATGGTAACCGTGGTATCTTATGGGGCGATGCTCTCAAAGTTACAAGAGAAATAAATTTTGATGGAAATTATAATTTTACTAGTGATGTAAAATTCGGGATCACAACGGTGCCATTATTTCATTTGCACCACTTTCGAAGGAATTGCGCTCAACGGATTCGCAATGGATTTTGGTTTGGAGGTGGAAAAAGTTACTCAATCTCAGAAGCAGATTTTTTACCCAATACCACGCATATAAATTATCTAAAAAATAAGTTCAAAAATGGCTTCTATAAAAATTTGTTTGAAATTGATTCGTATTTGGGTCCATCTATATTCTCAGCTGAGCGAAATTAGTGCGTGCTCAATTGAACTTAACCGCAAAAATTCATAAATCATTTATTAAGTAAAAAAGTTAGACTCACAAGAATTGATGCTGCGTCATTGTCTCCAACACACGCATAGCTGTCGCCCTTGGAGAATGATTATTGATTACCCACTTCCTTGCATTCAATCCGATTTTTTCTAAAAAAAATGAGTCTTTACTGACTTCTTCAACTATGCGTGAAGTAGTAGTTTCAATTCGACTGAAATCAATTGGGATATACTCACTCCAAGGCATTGGATTTGCCGAGGTTTCCAGCCCATACCTGTCAAAATCTAAAGAAATTGGGCAACATCCAAAAAGTGCTGCCTCATAGAATCTCCAGCTATCAAATCTAAGGACGACAGGTTCACTTGCTATCTCTTTAAATACAAGATCTTTGAAGCTAGCAAAATACTCATTCTGACGCAAGTCTTTATATAAATCACCGCCGTACGCTAAAACAGCTTTGTGGGTTAATAAATCTCTAATATATTGATCTGGATCTGAAAAACTTTCTGTAATCATAAAATGATCACGTAAAAGTGGAAGTAAACTTAAATCTAAGCCGTTTCTGACGGACTGATTATTCGATGGTCTAAAGTTTCTTAATATGTCTTTTTTTCTTTCAGAAAAAATATGCTGCCCCGCAAGCTGAATCGCCTCTTCTGATAAACCAAATCCAATAGGGAAAATTTTTCCACCTCTCAAGGCTAACTTATTAAAGTGGGTAATAAATACTAAAAAATTATCATCATAATCCCTTAAATTACATCCGTCATTCATATCTAATAAAACGATCTTATTGTTTCGGGCTGAATTTTTTAAAGATTTTTCAAAATCACCGAGCCCATTGAAAGCATCAACAATTAAATGTCCTCGACTTAAGTCTGATGTAATTTGAATATCTTCTGACATTAGTCTAGAAAACGGCGGGAATATACCGTGCGACTTAAACTCGGTCATTGGAGCATTAGAATATATTTTGTGGCCAAGAAGTTGTAAACCCTGCATTAAGCAACCCACAATATGTGAGCCACCACGATCTTTTGTTGGGAAAAAGAAACTGAACTCCATTTAAGATTTCTCGTTTAACATTTTTATTTCTGGAGATAAATTAATATGTTCAAATGGAAGTCTTTTTTCATATCTTTTGTACATTTCAAGATAAATTAATTCTATATTGTGAACATAACTGTTTGTATCAAATAACGCTTTTTTTTCCTTATTTATGGCCAGTCTTGCTTTTAAAGCTTTTATTTTTTCTGGGTGGCTCGCTAGGTCAATTGCAATCCTTTCGTAATCCTGTAGAGAGGTAGTTACTAGCTCTTTCAATCCAACGGCATTTAGTAAGCTAGCTGCGACTCTGCCAGCAAAAGCATTACCAATGCAAGTGATTAATGGCACCCCAGCCTTTAACGCATCCACTGCAGTTGTATGTGCATTATACGGATGAGTATCCAAAAATAAATCTGCTAATTGATATCTGGCAAGATGATCTGCCATTAAATTAACTCTTTGGGCAAAGATAATTCTTTTATCATCGATACCAAGACTTACAAACTCTGCGATCAAGTTCTTCCTAAAGCTTTCATTGTTTTCTGAGATCCACACTACACTAGTGGGAGCTGCTTTTAATATAGTTGACCAACTTTTAAGGATTTTTTTATTAAATTTATAGCTATTATTAAAGCAGCAAAATATAAATCTATTTTCTGGTAAACCACAGTCTTCCTTAGTGAAAACTTTATTGGACGGAATTCGTTTTGAATCATCTACTATATAACAGTCAGGTAGATAGGCAATTTTTTCGGTATAGAAACTTTTGCTTTCTTCCGGGATCACAATCTTATCCGCAATAAGATAATCCATATATTTGGCTCCCATAGTACCTGGATAGCCCAAATAATTAACTTGAATCGGAGCTGCGCGATGAGACATAATCCCTGTGGGCGCAGATTGAGTATGCCCACCTAAATCTATCGCAATATGAATTTCTAAATCCCTTGCCAGCTGCGCCACTTCGATATCGCTCTTGCTCTCAACATCTATAAAGTAATCAAAAGCCCCCTGTAATCTAAGCCTTAACTCATCATCCTCTTCGGCACATTTTACAGAAAATGCATAAGTTTCAAACTTTTCGCGATTATGCATCTCAAAAAGCTCAACCGTTAAGATGGAAACAGGATGATTTCTAAAATCTGCAGAAAAATATCCAATACGGATTTTTTTATGGGGCTTAAATTCTATTTTGGGAAGAATATTTTTTTCAGGGAATCTATCCTCGACCCATATTTTTGCTACGTCTAATCCCTCTTTAATTGAGTCATTCATAGATAAGTATTTAAATGGATTTACAACTTTTTGTTTTTTTTCTATAGCCTGATTAATTTTTTCCAAATCTTCATCTAAGGATTCCCAGTCACCAATTTGAAGCTTTAAGGCAGAGATATCTCCAAGAATATAGGGTAGATCATTTTTTTTTCTATGAGCATTGCATAACGATATTATTGCATCATTATATTTTTTTAAATCCGCTAAGGTCGACCCTCTATCGGCCCAAGTCTCTGGAAGATTTTCATCTAGGCAGATAGCTTTATCAAAATGTGCAATTGCCTTGTCATATAAACCAAGCTCCCTAAGGATTGCTCCTTTATCTGTCCAAGATCTAGCATTATTGGGGTTCAGTGAAATAGCAACATCACAGCTTTTGAGCGCCTCACCCCACTGCTTTAAGCTACTCAAACTAAAGGCTCTGTTAAGCCACGCATTAATATAGTCACCTTTAATTTCAATGGCTTTTTCATGCATTTGAACAGCTTCTATTAAATTTCCAGTTTTATGGAGCGCAATTCCTAAATTACTGTATGCCTCTGCATAGTTGGGCTCCAATAAAATAGCTTTATTGTAAGCATCTATTGATTTGTAATAATCGCCTAACTCAAGATAAGTATTGCCCTTATTGTTATAAGCTTCGTAGTATCTAGAATTTAGTTGTATTGCCCGATCGTAACATTTTAAAGCATCGTCATACCGACCGATTTCCTTCAAAATATTGCCTTTATTACAATACGCTGAACTATTATTGGGGGCTGACTGAATTGACTTATTAATTAATTCTAGAGCCACATTCCATTCAGTTTTGTAAGCAGCAACAACACTTAAAAAACAGAGTGCATCGGCATTTTTCGTCTGTATTTTTAATACTTGCTTTAAAGATCTCTCAGCATCGTCCAATCTACCTGACTGAATTTGCTGGATTGATAAATTGAGTAAATAGGCGATCTGCGGATTCATAGCGTAATGCTAAACGAATTTAGTCCTTAGCCTTGAATTCAGCCCATTAAAAAAGGCTGCCTAGGCAGCCTTTTATTTGATGTCTAACGAAATCTAAGAATAAACAGCGCTCTGGATATATTTTGCTCGCATTGGCCGCAATACAAAGAATGCCAATATTGCAGCAGTTGCATCTAGGGCGATCATGATGGCAAATACTGGCATCCAACTTTCAGTAGCGCCATGAATATATGCTGCAATTGGTCCACCGATAATTGATCCAACGCCCTGGGCCATATAGAGAAAGCCATAATTCGTTGTGGCGTGTTTTTGGCCAAAAGTATCTGTCAAAGTAGATGGGAAGAGAGAGAAAATTTCGCCCCATCCAAAGAACACGACACCAGACATTACTACGAAAAGGACGGGGTCTGAGCGGGTCATTACCCATACGAACATGGCAACCGCCTCAAGACCAAAGGCAATCGTCATCGTATATTCACGACCAATTTTGTCGGAGATCCATCCAAAGAATGGGCGGGTAAATCCGTTCGTTACACGATCAATAGTTAAAGCTAAAGGTAAGGCTGCCATACCAAACACCATAGTTCCTGTAATACCAAAGTCTTTAGCAAAAGCGCCCATCTGTGAGATCACCATCAAACCAGAAGTTGACATCATGGACATCATCAAAAACATGAGCCAAAAAACGGGTGTCTTGAGCATCGTTTTAGGAGCAATACCAGATGCGGCCGCCTGTACTTGGCTAGTAGTTTGAACTCGATCAGCATGAGGCACTCGAATACCCTGTGCAGCCAATAGCCCAATTGCGCCAATCACATAGCCAAAGAAAGTTAGTGTGCCCTGTAAGCCAGACGATGCCAGGCTGTCCGCAATCGGAAAGGTCGTTAGCAATGCCCCGATACCGTAACCTGCAGCAACCATACCTACAGCAAAGCCGCGATTATTAGGGAACCAACGGACCATTAAGCCGACTACTCCAATGTAAACAATGCCGGTTCCTAGGCCGCCCAATACTCCATAGGTAATGTAGAGATTAGAAACTGTAGTGAGATTAGCTGAAAGTACCCAGCTGAGTCCAGTCAATACGGTACCCACTGACAATAGAAGGCGTGGACCAAACTTTTCGACTAAGAAACCCTGAAATGGAGAGAAAAAGGTTTGCAGCACTATCAAGATGGAGAATGTCACTTGCAACTCAGTCAAGCTCACTCCGAGTTGACCCATGATGGGCTTAGTAAATAATGCCCATACATATTGCGGACTTGAAATCGACATCATGCAAATGACGCCCAATGCCAACTGAACCCATTTCGATTTCAATGGATTGCTAGCGATTTCTGCTGTACTCATTTCTTATCTCCCATTTGTAGACCAAGCTCAAAGTTGATACTCTCATCTTAGTGATTTATTGCGGGTAAACACGGATACTTGCCCCATGATGGTGCTTATTGAATACTCTAGGCACTAAAGCAAAATGCCTGGTCTTTTGAACCAGGCATTTTGAATTTCAGCATTAAAAAGCTGCTGGGAGAAATTACATCATTCCGCCCATACCACCCATACCACCCATACCACCCATATCAGGCATACCGCCGCCAGCAGACTCATCCTTAGGCGCTTCACAGATGGCGCAATCGGTAGTCAATAACAAGGCTGCAACAGAAGCTGCATTCACTAATGCAGTTTTAGTTACCTTGGTTGGATCAATGACGCCTTGGGCTACGAGATCACCGTACTCACCGGTAGCTGCGTTGTAACCGTTATTGCCTTTACTGGCCAATACTGCGTTCACAACAACGCTTGCTTCATCACCAGCGTTAGAAACGATGATCCGGAGCGGCTCTTCCATGGCGCGCAAAACGATGCTGATGCCAGCGTCTTGATCAGCGTTATCGCCTTTCAGACCCTTGATACCTTGCATTGCACGAATCAAAGCCACGCCACCGCCAGGAACAATGCCCTCTTCGACAGCTGCACGGGTTGCATGCAATGCATCATCGACGCGAGCTTTCTTCTCTTTCATTTCGACTTCAGTAGCAGCACCAACCCGAATTACTGCAACACCGCCTGCCAACTTAGCAACGCGCTCTTGCAATTTTTCTTTATCGTAGTCGCTAGTCGCTTCTTCGATCTGTACACGAATGTTCTTCACGCGCGCTTCGATCGCCTTAGCATCACCAGCGCCATCAATGATGATGGTGTTTTCTTTACCAACTTCAATGCGCTTCGCTTGGCCTAAATGCTCAAGAGTAGTTTTCTCGAGTGTTAAACCAATTTCTTCGGCAATCACAGTACCGCCAGTCAATACAGCGATATCTTCGAGCATGGCTTTACGACGATCGCCAAAGCCTGGGGCCTTAACAGCGCAGGTCTTGATAATGCCGCGGATATTGTTAACCACTAAAGTTGCCAAGGCTTCGCCTTCAACATCTTCAGCAATGATCAACAATGGGCGGCCAGACTTAGCTACCTGCTCAAGTACTGGGAGCAAATCACGAATGTTAGCAATTTTCTTGTCAAACAAGAGAACATAAGGACTTTCTAAAACAGCGACTTGTTTCTCAGGTTGATTAATGAAATAAGGTGAAAGGTAACCACGATCAAACTGCATACCCTCAACTACTTCAAGCTCGTCCTCTAAAGACTTACCATCTTCAACAGTAATCACACCTTCTTTACCAACCTTTTCCATCGCTTCAGCAATACGCTGGCCAATACTAGTATCGCTGTTAGCAGAGATTGAGCCGACTTGAGCAATTTCTTTGGTAGTTGTACAAGGCTTGCTAATTTTCTTGAGTTCTTCAAGAGCTGCAGTTACTGCTTTATCAATACCGCGCTTCAAATCCATTGGGTTGTGGCCTGATACTACATACTTCATGCCTTCACGCACAATCGATTGAGCCAAAACAGTAGCAGTAGTTGTTCCGTCGCCCGCGATATCAGCAGTTTTAGAAGCAACTTCTTTAACCATCTGCGCGCCCATGTTCTGGAGCTTATCTTTGAGTTCGATTTCTTTTGCGACAGATACACCGTCCTTAGTAATGGTTGGACCACCAAAGGAGCGCTCCATCACTACATTGCGACCCTTAGGGCCTAGAGTAGTTTTAACTGCGTTTGCGAGAATATTGACACCCTCGACCATCTTGGTCCGGGCGCTATCTCCAAATACAACGTCTTTTGCTGCCATGATTGAATTCCTTTCTTAAATACCGAATTACTTCTGTACAACAGCCATGATGTCTTCTTCGCGCATCACGAGAAGTTCATCGCCATCGACTTTGACTGTCTGACCCGCATACTTGCCAAATAGGACCCGATCGCCCACTTTGACATCAGGTGCATTGAGTTTTCCACTGTCATCACGCTTACCTGGGCCAACTGCTAAAACTTCGCCTTGGTCTGGTTTTTCAGCAGCAGCATCAGGGATGATGATTCCTGAGGCAGTCTTTGATTCTTGATCTAAACGCTTAATGATTACGCGATCATGTAAAGGACGCAGATTCATTCCTTCTCCTAAGTTAGTGATTGTTAACTAAATAAAAACTATATAAATCAATGATTTGTAATCTCTACACACGAATACTTAACAAAAATAGGGTTTTACACCCCGTTTTAGCACTCGCGTGTTGGGAGTGCTGATTATATAGGTCCAAGTTCAGGCATTTCAAGATCTTGAATCCATAAATTCTTTAAGGATTTAGGCTTTCCTATACTCAATAGAGCTGGGGTAGGAAGTTTCCTACGGATAAATCAGCTTTAAGCCCTTTCGGCTCCAATCCGTCCTGCATAGACTGGAAGGTCACAGATTGGAGAATGCTGATGAGCCCGAAATCCCGGCTGTACACCCTTGTAAAAGCATGGAAGAACAAACCCTTCCAGGAGGCGCGCGATGCTTGCTCGGAGTCTTGGTTAAGCCTAAGCCCTGAAGAAATCGCCGAACAACAATCCTGGTCAAAGCGACAAGAAATTAGCCACGAACCCATTTTTAATCTGAAAGGCACAAAACTGACAGGTTCTTTATATAGGCCCCTTTTAGAAGCTAAGGATGCCCAGCTTTTGCGACTATTTATGGAAGGCTTAGACACAATTACTTTTTGGCATCGCAGCGGTCGGTCGATCTCTGGAGTTTTACCAATTTCGCTTCATGCGCTTTCTTCTAAAAACTGTGTAGACGCATTAATCGAGCTGATTCTCAATTCTCGACTACCCGTGGGATCAGTCAGTTTAGGTATACAGCAGCTTTCTAAAACGAAGCTCATGCCTGATTCTGAGGATGGACTCTCTCGTATACGTCGACTTGGCGTTGGCCTTCATCTTTTAGATTTCGCCAGAACTTTACCGGAAATAAATCTGCTTGAGAAATTTAAGCTTGAGGGTATTCATATCGCATTACCCCAATTTCGCAATCAAGACTTACCCGTCGCCCTTATCTCCCAAATTAAAAGTGCTGGCACTGAAATATACGCCAGCGACTTAACCTTAGTTAACGATCTTGAGAATGCTAAACGTTTACAAGTGGATTACTGCTACGGAGGATTAATGATGTCCCCCGTGAGTCGCAATCAAATTTTTCACATTAACGATAGCCGTATTGCTAAAGCCATTTTTTCGCTGCACTCACATAACAACCTCAACCAAAATGGAGACAAATAATGAGAAAACAAGTGATGTTAGTAGATGACCATCCCGCTATGCTGATGGCCCTCAAAAGTATGTTGCAAGACCAATTGCTATTTGAAGTCGTCGGTCAAGCTCAAAATGGCGAAGAATGCTTACGCTCGATCAAAGAAATGAATCCCAATTTGATCATTCTCGATTTAGATATGCCGAAAACCGATGGCTTTGACGTGATTCGAAGAATAGGCCTGATGTATCCAGATATCCGTATTCTGGTTCTATCTAGCCTGGATGAGTCCGTTTATGGAGGCCGAGTCCGCTCATTGGGTGCGCACGGCTTCGTCAATAAAACTGCTGGTGCCGACATTATTCTCTCTGCCTGTCTCGCTATTTCTCAAGGTTATAACTTCTTTGCACATGGTCGAAATGGCAATAGCTCTTTAACAGACAACGATAAGTTAGCACTTATTTCTGATCGTGAATTACAAGTCATGAAATACCTTGGCAAAGGTAATACCAATCAGCAAATTTCTGACATGCTCCATATTAGTAATAAAACAGTTGCTACTTACAAAACGCGTGTCTTCGATAAATTAGGAATAAATAATATCGCCGACTTGATTCTATTTTGCCGTAACAATCGCATTATCGAAAGTTGATTTGGTAATGCATCGATTCATTTTTCTGACCACAGTATTCGTTTGTGTAACAGCAAGTCATTTTGCGTACTCATTTTCTTTGTCTTCAGAAGAGCAAAAGTGGATTGATGCAAATCCCATTGTCCGATTTAGTATCCATGAGAAATATCGCCCTTTCCTTGAATCTACTGGAGACAAGGAAGGCGAAGGGATATTTAGAACGCTGCTCAATCATTTAAGTAAGTCAACTCAACAAGAATTTCAACCGATTTGGCGAGATTCTGATACCGAAATATTTCATCAGCTCACTACAGGTCAGATCCATTTTGTGATTGACCCGCCTGAATTTAATCAACAGCAGCATCCTGCTTTATTGCTTTCCGATCCTGTATTTTGGGGGCAAGATGTTCTCGTGGGCCATAAGCGGGATCCCTCAGAGGCACAGTCAGGTATTAGCAAAGTCCGCTATTTTGATCGCGGCTATTCCAAGCTTCCAAATCAAGATTTAATCTCAAGTAGTTTTAGCTCTGATTTAGAGCACTTAAGTAACTCTCTCATAGAAAGAGAGGTTGAGGCTCTAGTCATGCCTGCCAGACTGGCTGCTCGGCTGATCAAGCAATGGGATCATTCCGAGATAGGTATTGTTGGGCAGTATGGTCATGAACCTTTTGCCTATCGTCTTCTGATAGCAGTAAATCATGCACCATTGAATCGTATTATTCAAACCTTTTTAAACAACCAAGATCCTATTGAATTAGCAAATGACTTTGGTTTACCTAATCTTTCACCGATAACGCCGAATAGAGAGGCTAGCTATGGTCCGTGGCTCGTTACACTGATTTTTCTATGCATTGGAGGGGCTATTATTTGGGATCTTCAAAAGAAACAAGCCGCCCAAACTTTACTTAGCCGAGCATTATTGAAGGCTAAAAATTTAGCAGAGCAAGCTAACGCAGCCAAGTCCTCTTTCTTGGCAACTATGAGCCATGAAATCCGAACACCAATGAACGCCATACTGGGTATTCAAGAACTATTACTGAATAATCCGATGATTCCTTCTCATGAGAAACCATTGCTCAAGAGTGCTCATAACTCTGCCCAATCTCTACTGGGAATATTGAATCAGGTATTAGATCTATCAAAAATCGAAGCAGGCAAGCTAACACTTAACCCTGCTTCTTGTGATCTAAGGACTTTAATTGATGACATTCATGCTTCTTTTTCACCAATTGCAAAAAAAGGTAATCTAATTCTTCATACAACAATAGATGCACGGCTGGCGCAAGTGCTGATGGTTGATAGCTTACGTTTTAGGCAAATTCTGCAAAATTTGATCAGCAACGCCATTAAATTTACCAAGAAAGGTGAAATCTTTTTCTCAGTTAGCGTTCTAGCAGACGACCATGCTGGTCAGCTTCTTGAATTTAGAGTGATTGATACAGGTATTGGTATGCAATCGAATGAGATTGAATTGGCTCTCCAAGAATTTGAGCAACTTTCAGGATCAGCCAGAGAAAATCGAGATGCTGTCATTCAGGGTACTGGATTAGGCTTGGCGATTACCAAACGACTACTTGAATCAATGGACAGTCGCCTTTATTTTGAAAGCGCGCCTGGATTTGGAACAAATGTCCATTTTTCAGTTGCCCTTGCCAGAACAGGGGATGCGGCAACAAGCTACTCTAGCCATACGACTAGCCGCACTTACGTTACTCAAAGCATTCCGACTCGGCAAAAAATAGGGGGTCAGGATATATCCGCTTTAGTGGTCGAAGATCATGCTGCTAGCCGGCAAATACTATCGCTCCAACTAGAGGCCCTTGGATTCAGAGTCATTGTTTGTGAGTCTGGAGATAAGGCGCTTGAGCTCATTCAAGACTATCACTTCGACTTATTGCTGACTGATCAGTCCATTCCTGGGATGCAGGGCTCTGAGTTGTCCAGAAAAATTAGAAGCCTGGGTAATGCAAACTTAATCATCATCGGCATTACTGCTGATATCTATGCCCTAGAATCCCGTAGCGTATTTATGAGTGCTGGCATGAATAGCGTCTTAATTAAGCCGATTAGCCTAAAGACGCTTGAGAAAGAGCTCAAACAGTATTTTTATTTCTCTGAAGAATGCTCGGATAATTTAATTGATAGCTACTCTTTTGATGCATTCGGGTCACTAGTAAAAAATGATCCTAGTAAAATTATCCTTATTCTTGAGGAGATCAAAAAAGTGCACGATGAGTCCCTGGAGACCCTGTTGTGTGCGTCGGAGAGTGATCGTCTTTCGAAGAAAAACTTTGATCAGTTACTGCATAAAATCAAGGGTGGTGCATTGCTTTTAAATGCAGGTCAATTTATCGCCGATTGCGTTGAATTAGAAGCAGAGGCTCCTTTAGAGATAAAAATTTCATGTTTAATTGACTTGCTACAAGAGCAGAATTTACTCATCGAGAGATATAAAAATAAATTTGCGTTAGATCCTAAAAATTAATGTTTTAATGGATCCTAAATTACGCTCAGGATTTAGGAATGTCTTTACTTACTCTGCTTCGCATGCTTGCTTTATGTTTCATGTGTCAGCTTGTTCAAGCTGCGTCAGATAGTCGGTCCTATCAGCTACCGAATGCTATTTTATCTAGCCTAGAAAAGAACCAAATTTCTCCCGATGCAATGGGTGTCTCAGTTGTGGAGATTCTGCAATCAGGGACTGGAAAGCCTGAGGCGAGGATAGTCTTGGATTGGAATGCCAGTAAGCCCATGAATCCAGCCTCTACTATGAAGCTCCTAACCACCTTAACTAGCCTGGAAGTATTAGGGCCTGACTATCGTTGGGGTACCAATGTCTTCACAGATGGAGTAATTCATCAGGGCATTCTAAAAGGGAATGTCTACCTACAAGGTAGAGGTGATCCAAAACTCATCCCGGAAGAACTGGCTAAGATGATGCAGGCACTCCAGAATCTGGGCATCCAAAAGATTGATGGCAATCTCATATTTGATCGAAGTGCTTATGCTAAAAGTGTTATGGAGCAATCGTCAATTGATGGTGAAGAATTTCGTGCTTACAACGTCTCGCCAGATCCCCTGCTCTACTCCTTTCGGACTCTGTCATTTAATCTAAGCAAATCTCGCACTGCCGATTTTATTGATATTACCTACACACCGGCACTATCTCAATTCACGATCAACAATCAACTTAGAGTAGTAAATCAATATTGTGATAATTGGAAAAAAGAAATTTCTTTTGATTTGAGTAATAACCATCAAGAGAATATTGGTGATACAGCGCTACTAGCCAGCTTTAGCGGCAACTTTCCCTCTGGCTGCAACAATGCTGGCTATAACATTGTTGCCATCGATGCTAATACCTTTTTAACTAAAGGATTTTCAGCCGCATGGGAACTTGCCGGCGGCAAATGGGCACGGGCACCGAATGGGCAAGATGGCATAGTCCCACTCACTGCTAGGCCATTACTTCAATTTGAGGGAATTAAGCTTGCTGATGATGTTCAGGACATCAATAAGTTTTCGAATAACGTGATGGCCAGACAAGTCTTGCTGACCCTCGCCTTAGAAAAAATGGGTAAGCCCGCCAGTGTAGAGAACGGTGATGTAGTAATTCGGAGCTGGCTAAAAAAGATGGGCCTACAGTTTCCGGAGTTGGTGATTGAAAATGGTGCTGGACTATCGAGGAATGAAGCCATTTCCCCTGAACATATGAATCAACTCTTAGTGCTTGCACGCAACCTTCCGACGGGGGATATTTTATATAACAGCCTGCCGATTGCAGGGGTAGATGGCACTATGAAAAATCGTCTACTAGGTCAATTGCGTAAGTTTCTGCATCTTCAGAAAAAACCAGAGGCTCGTATCAAGACAGGCTCACTTTCTGATGTGCGCTCGATTTCGGGATACGTGATTAGCAAATCTGGAAGAATGTATGCAGTGACTTCCTTTATCAACCATCCAAATGCCAATAGAGGCATTGAGGCACAAGATCAGCTGTTATCTTGGCTACTAGAGGATGGTCCGGAGCCAAAGCAAGCGCGCTGAAGTCGATCCCTAACTCCGTCCCACTCCTCACCTGGGGGTGGTTCTGGCACGAGGATCAGATCCCAGCCCTGCTCATCCAGATCTCTTAAAGTTCTGTATAAACGATTAGCGAAATGACGTGGGTTGCTCGAGATTGAAATTTCTTCGACATCAATCGAAGGATGATCTTCTAAGCCTAGCGAAGACTCTGAATCCCAAACAGCAACTGCAACTCGAGATTTAATATCAGGAAATTCTGTGAGCGCATCAAGCACTTGTCCCAAGGCATACATTCTTAGGGGAGTATTAGGTGCGTAGTGAGCACGTAGGCTGCCCGATACTCGGGGCAAAGACTTCTGATCAATCGTATTTTGCTCTCCCGGCCTGAAGACCTCAATACCTGTCTTGGCAAGAATTTCAGAAGGCGTTATAGCACCAGGCCTCAAGAGGGCTGGTGCACCCCCTGAAGATAAATCCAGAATAGTAGACTCAATTCCGACCTCGCAGTCCCCTCCATCCAAAATCATCAAATCAAGAGCGCCCTCAAATTCACTTCGGACATCGGCTGCATTAGTCGGCGAGATTTTGCCAAAACGATTTGCAGAAGGCGCAACCACTCCGCCCTTGAATTTTCTTAATAAAGCTTGCGCAATGGGATGAGCCGGCGCTCGAATCGCAACCGTATCTTGACCCCCAGTGACTTCAGATAAAACACTTTTATCTTTCTTGAAAACCAGAGTTAGAGGTCCCGGCCAAAAAGCATGAATGAGCACTAAGGCTTGTTCTGATAAATCCCTAACCCATGGACTTAATACCGCACTCCAATCAACCTCAGCTTGATCAAATCGGTCTGGGGCTGCCACATGAACAATTAAAGGGTGGTTAGATGGGCGCCCTTTAGTAGAAAAGATTTTCTTTACTGCCTCGGGATTCTTCGCATCAGCGCCCAAACCATAGACCGTCTCAGTTGGGAAAGCGACTAGACCACCATCTCGCAGAGTTTGTGCTGCTTCACTAATAACCGCTGAAGATTGCAATGAGGGGATATTGTTAGGCATTGCCTATGGCTCAATTCCCAATTCTGAAGCAACCGCAGCGCATGTTGCCCTAGCGGCATCCAAGGTCTCGCCCAAACAATTGACGTGTCCCATTTTTCTACCAATACGAGGAACCGCCTTGCCATACAGATGCAATTTAGCATCAGAGTGAGCTAATACCTTGTTCCACGCTGGCTCTTTTGCCTGATTGCCACTATCTTCAAACCAAAGGTCGCCCAGCAAATTAAGCATAGAAACAGGCGCTAGCAATCGAGTATCGCCCAATGGAAGGCGAGCCATTGCTCGGACCTGCTGTTCGAATTGACTACTAATGCAGGCATCCATCGTATAGTGCCCGGAATTATGTGGGCGAGGTGCAATTTCATTAGCGATGATTTCACCACTCTTCAATACGAAGAACTCTATGCACAACACCCCAACGTAATCAATTTTTCGGATTAGCGCTTTGGCAGCCTCAATAATTTTCATTTCCTGCTCGGGCTGCAGAGATGGGGCTGGGACTGTAGAGGTATGCAAAATACCGTCGCGATGAATATTTTGCGAAACGGGATATACAACGACAGTATCGTCGTAAGCGCGCACAGCAAGAGCAGAAACCTCAAAGTCTAAATCCATACGCTTCTCTAATACACAGGGGACGCGTGCAAACTGATTCCAAGCCGCGCTAAGCTCTTCCCTGTTTTGAACCGTGATCTGACCTTTGCCGTCATAACCCATCCGAGCCGTTTTCAAAATGCCTGGTAATAAATCTTCAGGCACATGCGCGATATCAGCATCATGTTCAATCACAAAGTGTGGTGCTGGGCCAATATTGGTCTCAGATTTCCAGGTCGCTAAGAATTTTTTCTCAGCAATGCGGTTTTGTGCCAAAGATACACATCCACTTCTAGGTGCAACAAAGGCTCCAAGCGATTCAAGTTGGTCTAAAGCTTGAGCAGGTACATTCTCAAACTCGGTGCTAACAGAGGCGCAAAGTGAAGCCATTTCTTTTAGCGCTTTTACATCTTCATAGTCAGCATTAATAAATTTTTCTGCAATCGATCCAGCAGGACTATCAGCATCTGGATCCAATACACAGACTTTGTATCCCATCGCTTGAGCGGCTTGGGTAAACATTCGGCCGAGTTGACCGCCACCTAAAATTCCTAGAAAGGAGCCTGGTAATACAGGCTCTAAATGCAGGGCCATCTTTATTAATACCCAGGAAGATTCATTGAACGTGCAGTTTCAGATTGTTTAGTACGAAAGGCTTCTAACTGATCTGCTAGGACTGGATCCGAAATTGCTAGATTCGCAATGACATGTAAAGCAGCGTTGGCAGCTCCAGCCTCACCAATTGCAAAAGTGGCGACAGGAATACCTTTTGGCATCTGTACTATCGAGAAAAGAGAATCTTCACCGCGGAGATATTTACTAGCTACTGGAACACCATAAACAGGAACAATCGTTTTAGAAGCCAACATGCCTGGTAAATGAGCCGCTCCGCCAGCACCAGCAATAATGGCTTGTAAGCCGTTCTTACGAGCCTGCTCTGCATACTGGAACATATCATCGGGCATGCGATGCGCAGATAAGACTTTGGCTTCGTGAGCGATACCGAATGAATCTAATATTTGAGCAGCGTGTTGCATGGTGTCCCAATCTGAATTGGATCCCATTACGATTCCGACTACTGGCTTTTTGCCCGACTTCTCGCTCATTTACTTCTCCGCAGCTAATTTCTCGAATAAGGCTCTATTATCCCAGCCTTTTAGTCGATTTTGCTAGGTGAGCTTAGCCTGCCTGAGTCAGGCGCGCTAGAGCCTCACGATATTTAAGGGCTGTTTGCTCAATCACTGCTACGGGCAATTCAGGGGCTGGAGGGCTCTTGGACCAAGGTTTGCCATCAACCCGAACAGTCTCGAGCCAATCCCGGACAAACTGCTTGTCATAGGAAGGGGGATTTGAGCCTACATGATAGGTTTCAGCAGGCCAGAACCGAGAAGAATCAGCAGTCAGAATTTCATCCATCAGGACCAGTTGACCATCTACATCAAGTCCAAACTCAAACTTGGTATCTGCAATGATGATGCCGCGACTTGCAGCATATTCAGATGCTTCTTGATATAAACGAATACTAACCTCGCGAATTTGCTTAGCAAGCTTCTCGCCAATCAGTGCAATGACTTGTTCAAAGGAAATATTTTCATCATGCTCGCCCAGCTCAGCCTTTGCAGCTGGAGTAAAAATAGGCTCAGGAAGCTTTTGTGCATTCTCCAAACCTTCAGGCAAAGCAATACCGCAAACCTTGCCTGTCTCTTGATAGTCCTTCCAGCCACTGCCAGCCAAATAGCCGCGTACTACCGCTTCCACCAAAATTGGTTTAAGGCGCTTAGCTACAACTGCACGACCTTGAACTTGTTCAAGCTCATCGGAAGTCACAACCGAAGCTGGATCGATACCAGTCAGATGATTAGGAATGACTGCTGCTAACTTAGCAAACCAAAAATTAGCCATTTGATTCAATACGATGCCCTTTTCAGGAATGGGCTGACCCATCACCACATCAAATGCTGATAAACGATCAGTGGTAATCATGAGCAACTTGTCATCGCCGACTGCATAAACATCACGTACCTTCCCCTTTGAGAGTAGAGGTAAAGATTGAATTGAAGTGGAATACAGAGCAGGCATTAGATTTTCACTTCACAATTTGGGCTAATTCACCGCTACGATAGCGCTCAGCCATCTTCTCTAGTGAAATGGGTTTGATCTTTGCCGCCTGCCCAGCAGAGCCGAAGGCTTCAAAACGGGCGATACAGACTTTCTTAGCTGCCTCACGAGCAGGCTTCAAGTAATCACGTGGGTCAAACTTACTGGGATTTTCAAACAAGTAACGACGAATTGCACCAGTCATCGCCAAACGAATATCGGTATCGATATTAATTTTACGCACGCCATTCTTGATGCCCTCTTGGATTTCCTCAACTGGAACGCCATAGGTTTCTTTCATATCACCGCCAAACTCCCGAATCTCAGCTAGTAGCTCTTGAGGAACACTAGAGGAGCCATGCATCACTAAGTGCGTATTCGGAATACGAGTATGAATTTCTTTAATGCGCTCAATTGCCAAAATATCCCCAGTTGGCTTCTTGGTAAATTTATAAGCTCCATGACTGGTTCCAATCGCGATTGCTAGGGCATCACATTGTGTTGCTTTGACAAAATCAGCGGCTTGCTCAACATCGGTCAGTAACTGCTCGCGAGTCATCATCCCGTCTGCACCATGGCCGTCCTCTTTATCACCCTTCATGGTCTCCAAAGAACCCAATACGCCCAATTCCGCCTCTACCGTGATACCAATTGCATGGGAAAGCTTCACCACTTCTTTTGAGACATTAACGTTGTACTCATAGCTAGCAACAGACTTGCCATCTGCCTCGAGAGAGCCGTCCATCATCACACTAGTAAAGCCACTCTCAATGGCAGCCATACAGACCGCAGGACTTTGGCCATGATCTTGGTGCATGACAACTGGGATATGCGGATAGGCCTCGACTGCAGCCGAGATGAGGTGGCGTAAAAATGCTTCACCGGCATACTTTCTGGCACCAGCTGAAGCTTGCATGATGACTGGCGAGCCAACTTCATTGGCTGCCTCCATAATGGCTTGAACTTGCTCAAGATTGTTCACGTTAAAAGCTGGTAGGCCATAGCCATTTTCTGCAGCGTGATCCAAGAGTTGGCGCATTGATACTAAAGACATAGTTTTCTCTTAATCTGAGGTTAAGGGTTTGTTAAATAGCTTACTTTACGTGAATAATTTTGAGGGTGTTAGTGCCACCAGGCTCTCCCATCGGCTCACCAGAAGTGAGCACTACAGTATCACCCTCCTTAACAGCTCCCATTTTCTTTAAGCAAGATTCCACTTCTTTCAAAGCAGTTTCACGATCCTTACTGTAATTGAGGCTGAGTGGAATAACATTACGGTAAGTGCTTAGAGCACGTTGAGTCGAAATCTTTGAAGTAAGCGCATAAATGGGCACATGAATATTGTGACGACTCATCCAGATCGGAGTAGATCCCGAATCAGTTAAGGCAGCGATGGCTTTTGCATTGAGGTGATGTGCAGTGAATAAGGCTCCAAGCGCAATAGTCTGATCAATACGAGTAAAGGTTTGATCTAAAAAGTCAGTATCCAACTTCACATTGTCTGATTTCTCCGCCTCCACACAAATCTCCGCCATTGCTTTAATTGTTTGAACCGGATACATTCCCGCTGCAGATTCTGCAGATAGCATGACAGCGTCAGTTCCGTCTAAGACAGCATTAGCTACATCGCTCACCTCTGCACGCGTTGGAACGGGAGCATTAATCATCGACTCCATCATTTGAGTTGCGGTAATCGTGAACTTATCTGCCTCAAGCGCCAATGTGATCATGCGTTTTTGTAATGCTGGTACCGCAGGATTACCAACCTCAATGGCTAAATCCCCCCGAGCAACCATAATCCCATCGCTCTCCCGGATAATACTTAGTAATGCGTCAGTCTCAATCGCTTCGGCGCGCTCTACCTTGGCAATCGTTTTGACTCTACCGACTTTATGCTTGGCACTAGCAGCGTCTGCTAGTTTGCGAGCGTATGCCATATCAGTGCCATCTTTTGGAAAGCTAATTGCCAGAAAATCTACACCCATCGCGATAGCTGCATCTAAATCAACAATGTCTTTTTCAGTCAATGCAGGAGCAGTAAGGCCACCACCAGCACGGTTAATGCCTTTGTTGTTTGATAAGGGGCCGCCTTGCTCAACGCGGGTGAGAATCTCGCCACCCTTTACGCTTTGCACCCGCAATACAACTAAGCCATCGTTTAATAACAGTCGATCATTGGGCTGCACATCGCTAGGCAATTCCTTGTAATCAAGGCCAACACGCTCTTGGTTACCCAACTGACAATTGACATCCAAAATAAAGTCAGCGCCCTCTTTGAGTTGAATTTTGTTTTCTGCAAACTTACCAACCCGGATCTTAGGGCCCTGCAGGTCCGCCATGATGCCGACCTCTTTACCAAGCTCAGCTGAGATACTGCGCACTAAATCGTGACGTGCTTTGTGATCAGCAATTGTGCCGTGTGAGAAATTCATTCTCACAACATCTACGCCAGCAATAATCATCTCTTTCAGGACTTCTGGCTTTTCAGAAGCCGGACCTAGTGTGGCGATGATTTTGGTTGCTCTTAACATGGTTACCCTTTCGCTCTTTCAGCTAAAACCTCAAAGGCTGGCAAAGTTTTACCTTCCAGGAATTCCAAGAAAGCTCCGCCTCCAGTAGAAATATAGTCAACTTGATTCTCAATGCCGTACTTTGCAATCGCAGCCAGAGTATCGCCTCCGCCTGCGATTGAAAAAGCCGGAGAGTGCGCAATCGCTGCAGCTAACATTTTTGTGCCCCCGCCAAATTGATCAATCTCAAACACGCCGAGTGGCCCATTCCAAACAATCGTGCCTGCATGCGCCAACATAGTAGAAAGTCTTGCTGCAGTCTTGGGTCCAATATCTAAAATCATGTCATCTTCAGCAACCTGATCAGCGGGCACTCGATTAGCCCGAGCTAAAGGAGAGAGCTCATTAGCAACAACAACATCTTCAGGAATGGGCACATGCGCGCCGCGCTTTTCCATTAGATCCATGATTTCTTTAGCTTCATTAACTAAGTCTGGCTCAGCTAATGATTTACCTATCGGCAACCCTTTTGCCAACATAAAGGTATTCGCAATTCCGCCACCCACGATAAGCTCATCAACTTTTACAGATAAGGCTTTGAGAATGGTCAACTTAGAAGAGACTTTTGAACCAGCAACAATCGCAACTAATGGACGCTTTGGATCAGCTAAGGCGCGACTGAGTGCATCTAATTCTGCCGCCATCAGCGGACCTGCACAAGCAACGGGTGCAAATTTAGCAACGCCATAAGTTGTAGCTTCAGCTCGGTGCGCAGTTCCAAACGCATCATTTACATAGACATCACACAGTGCCGCAATCTTTTTGGATAGCGCATCGGTATTTTTCTTTTCACCCACATTCAAACGACAGTTTTCTAGTAATACCAAATCACCAGGTGCCAGCTCAAAACCACCATCAACCCAATCGCTAATTAAAGGCACTTTTCGGTTCAATAATTCAGCAATGCGATGGGCTACAGGAGCCAAACTATCTTCAGGTTTAAATTCACCTTCAGTTGGACGCCCAAGATGCGAAGTCACCATCACAGCAGCCCCGGCATCCAAACAAATCTGGACTGCAGGCATCGATGCCCTGATCCGAGTGTCCTCAGTAATATTGCCAGCCTCGTCCTGGGGAACGTTCAGATCGGAGCGAATCAGGACCCGTTTTCCCTTTAGCAAACCGGCTGCGGCCAAGTCACTTAAGCGTTTCACTTTAAAAAGGGTATCTGACATAGAAAATAAAGGCTGTATTTAAGGGGTTTATGGGTAGTTCTCCATTCTAAATCCTCCAAGTTCATACCCACCCAGAGATTTGGCCTACCTGCTCTACAATAAGGTCTCGAGGGCATTCCAAATCCGGGCATTAACCCATTTAGCGCGCCTTCCACTTAACCTAGACTGATCTGGAATAAAAGGTAGAAAACATGTCGATGTCTGACCGCGATGGCTTTATTTGGTCCGATGGGAAGCTAATCCCTTGGCGCGAAGCTAATATTCATGTGCTAACCCATAGCCTGCACTATGGCATGGGCATTTTTGAAGGGATTCGGGCCTATAAAACCCCCCAAGGCACCGCTATTTTTAGACTTCCAGAGCACGTCAAACGCCTATTTAACGGTACAAAAATTTTTCAGATGGCGATGCGCTTTTCTCAAGATGAGATCAGCAAGGCAATTGTTGAGGTAGTAAAGAGCAACAAACTCGAGTCCTGCTACATTCGCCCCATCATCTTTATTGGCTCAGAAAAACTGGGCATCTCCCCCAAGGGAAATACGATCCACACCTCTATTGCCGCTTGGGAATGGGGCGCCTACTTAGGCGAGGATGGTCTCAACAAAGGCATTCGCGTCAAAACCTCTTCATTTACACGCCACTTTGTCAATTCTTCCTTGGTACGTGCTAAGGCTTCTGGTTACTACATCAACTCCATTTTGGCCAATCAAGAAGTCACTGCAAATGGCTATGACGAGGCTTTGTTGCTCGATACCGAAGGGTATGTTTCAGAAGGCGCCGGAGAAAATATCTTTATCGTTAGCGATGGCATCGTCTACACGCCTGACCTAGCCTCATGTTTGGACGGCATTACTCGAGACTCGATCATTGAAATCGTTAAAGACCTGGGTCTTGAGTTACGTGAAAAGCGCATTACACGTGATGAAGTCTACTCGGCTGATGAAGCATTCTTCACTGGTACTGCTGCTGAAGTAACCCCAATTAGAGAACTTGATGATCGTACTATCGGCGACGGCAAAAGGGGTCCTATCACTGCCAAAATTCAAGAAACCTACTTCTCGGCTGTTTATGGAAAGAATGAGCGTTTTCAATCTTGGCTTACTTACGTAAAGTAATCATTCAGTAATTAGGAAAGCATATGAGCGAAGTCAATGTGGTGATGGTTAACGGCAAGGATCTGCCTTTGCACTGCCCAACCAATAAAACACCTAGCTGGAACTCTCATCCACGGGTTTTTTTAGATATCACGGATACGGGTGAGGCTAAGTGTCCCTACTGCGGCACTGATTACAAACTCATTCCTGGAACAGCGCCCCACGGGCATTAAATCCATTCGCATCTCAAGAAATATTGAGATGCGCCATCGGGATACCCTCTTATGCACCGTATTCTGATCATTGCCCCAAACTGGATTGGCGACGCTGTTATGTCTCAACCTTTTTTGGTGAGACTCCAGCTCAATTACCCTAAAGCACAAATTGATGTTCTCGCAACACCTTGGGTCGCACCAATATATCGAGCATGCGAACAAATTCATGAGGTAATTGAAGCCCCTCTCGAGCATAAAAAATTGCAGTGGTCATTGCGCAAGCAATTAGCGCAACGCTTAAAAGCAAAGTCTTATCAGGCATGCTTTGTCTTGCCAAATAGTTTTAAATCTGCACTCATTCCATGGCTGGCAAACATTCCATTTCGTCTTGGTTATCGTGGTGAAGCGCGCTTTGGTCTCATTAATTTTGCACTCACCAATCCAAGCAAAACAGAGCGGCCTCCGATGGTTGAGCACTATTTAGCTTTAGCTAACCTTCTCAATCATGAGGAGCTAGAGGATAGTGGACATGCTCAAGCTCCCAGTCTACAAATCTCTCTCGAAATTGTTTGCTCTATGCAAGATAAGTTAAAGAGAACGAATATTAATCAAGACTCACTATATGTATTCTGTCCTGGTGCGGAGTATGGCGTAACCAAGCGCTGGCCAGCAGAGTCTTTCGCAGAGCTTGCCAAAAAAGTACTAGCCCAAAATACACAGGCTCAAATTATTTTATTGGGCAGCCAAAATGATCACCACCTCGGTCAAATGATTACCGGCCAAGATGGCAAAAGAATTCATAACTGGTGCGGACAGACTTCGCTAGATGAGGCAATGGCAATCATTAGTTTATGTAAAACGATTGTTAGCAATGATTCCGGTTTAATGCACATCGCAGCAGCACTGAGAAAGCCACAAATTGCTATCTTTGGGTCTAGCGATCCTCAGCACACTCCACCTCTATCAGATAAGGCCAAAGTCATTTGGCTCAATTTGCCCTGTAGTCCTTGCCATCATAGAGAATGTCCTTTGGGGCATCTAAAATGTCTCAAAGAAATTTCACCAGAACAGGTGTTTAATAGCCTTACCGCCTAAGCACTCAGTCAGAAAGTATCCATGTCTAAACTTGCCAGACTTTTTCATAATGCAGATGATGTGGTGGATGCTTGGCGCGAAGCCCTCAGAAATCGTGATGTACAAACTGCTCTCGATATTTGGTTGGATGACGACTCGATCACCTGCGTTCTACCTGAAGGTCAGCGTCTAACGGGTCATGCAGAAATTCGAAATGGACTTGAGAGATTACTATCTAAGCAGCCCCTATTCCTAGAGCCTATCGCCTGTATTAGCCACACTATTTTGGGCGCAGCAATTTATGACACTACTGAAGCCGTTCACTTGAAAGCAGATCAAATTGAAGCGGCTTTCTTTCTGAATATTACTTTGGTATTGCTCCAGGATAGTCAAGGCTGGCGAATTGCCCATCTACATGCTAGCCATTCGACTGAAGATACTTTTGAGGCTCCAAGCACCCTGCATGGCCTGCACTAATTGCTCTATTAGCTTTTATTAGAAGTTCTACCTAGATCTTTTTGCTCTTCCTGAAAGCGTCTTTGCATATCTCTTAAGCGTGCATCAATCGTAGACGCTTGGTAGAAATCGGAGCCACCTAGCGATCGAGCAATTTTGAGTTGTTCAATCGCCGCATTCCAAGATCCCTCCAAGGCATATTTTTCTCCCAAAGCATAATGACGCATTGGATCATTTTTTGCTTGGTCATAAGCTTGAGACAAAAGCCCCCACCACAGAATTTCATTTGGCTGCGCTTTAGTTCTTGCCTTCAACCATGCAATTGCCTCATTGGTCCGGCCCATTTTAAGCTCGGCATTGATGATTGCCGCGCCTGCAGCATAAGACATGGGGTATGCCTTTAAGGTAGCCTGAGCAATCTGCAGCGCTTCTTCATTTTTTCCTTTTGCAAGCGCCAACTCAGAAGTAGTAATGTCTAAAGATAGACTTTGTCTTTGAAGAGTAGAGTTCGGTGCAATTTCTGCATGGGCAACTTTACGAGCATCTTGAAGGTAGGCCTCGGCCTGATCAGTTTTGCCCTGTCGTTGCGCAATCAAGGCGAGACCATAAAGCCCCTCCATTTGCTTTCCTGGCTGAGACTGCTTACTGAGACTATCAAAAGTATTTTTCAAATCATAAAGTCCACTGGTGGTTCCAGACTGCTCTAGTCGAGCGCGGGCTTTAATAAAGTAAAACTCAATAGCAGTTGGGACGGTTCGGTTTGGCATTGATCGAACACGATCTTGCATATCTGCAATTCGCTCTGTTGTTAGGGGGTGGGTTCGAACATAGGCCGGTACACCACTATCCATGATGCCTGTCGACTTTTGTAGTCGCTGAAAGAAATCTGGCGCACCATGAACGTCATAACCACTGCCGCTCAGAATCTGAAAGCCAACCCGATCTGCCTCACGCTCTGCGTCGCGAGAATACGATAGTTGATTATTGACAGCAATAGCTTGACCCCCCTGCATCAATCCGGCAGCAGCACTTGGGTTTCGTGAAGCTGCAAGAGCACCTAATACCATACCTGCAAGCGCAATCATCGTATTGGTTGATTGCTTGTCTAGCTGACGAGCCATATGACGCTGTAGAACGTGGCCAGTTTCGTGTCCCATCACTGAGGCCACTTCAGAATCACTTTCGGCACTCACAATTAAGCCCGTATGAAATCCAATGAATCCACCTGGTAAGGCAAAAGCATTAATAGAGCTATCTTTGACAGCAAAGATTTCGTATTGATAGGCGCCACTACCTTGTTCATTGGCTCCACCTAATTGCAAACGTTTAGCAGACTGCAACAGACGTCTTTCCATCTCATTCAAATAATCGTAGAGCGGTAAATCATTAGAATAATCTGGATCAGGTCGAATTTCTCGCATGATCATTTCGCCATACTTACGTTCATCAACCCGACTTAACGCATCTCCACCCGGGTCGCCCATGTCTGGAAGAATAATATTTGGCTGGGTTGGCGCTACTGAACGGGTTGGTAAATTAGCTGAGCGGGCATCCGGCGATTGCATCGCGCGCCCAATGTTCTGAATTGCCGCAGAATTACCTTCTACAGAAACATCTCCAGAAGGCGCTGTAGAGGCAGAGCTGGCCGACCACGCCAATTGCGCATTACTCGACATCGTCATGATCATGACTAGAAAATAGCTCAAATACCGTCGAGCACGGGATGCGAAATGCGAAATTTTTATATCATCCATTCCTATATGGTAAAACTATTCTATGAACAAACTTACCCATTTTGATGAGAGTGGCCAAGCCCATATGGTGAATATTGGTAATAAGACCAATACCCATCGTATTGCTATTGCATCTGGCCAAATCTCAATGCAAGCGCAAACCCTAGAAATGATCCTTGCCGGCAGTCATAAGAAAGGGGATGTTTTAGGAATCGCCAGAATTGCAGGTATACAAGCATCTAAAAAAACCTCAGACCTGATCCCGCTTTGTCACCCCCTGGCTTTAACACATGTGAGCCTTGAATTTGACACAGACTTAAATGCAAATAGCATCTGCTGTACAGTCAGAACAGAAACCACTGGGCCCACTGGAGTAGAAATGGAAGCTCTTACCGCAGTCCAAGTCGCCCTCCTCACAATTTATGACATGGTCAAAGCCGTTGATAGAGGCATGGTGATGGGTGATATCAAGTTACTTGAGAAGCGTGGTGGCAAGTCTGGTACATGGGAAGCCAATAAGTAAATTGAGGTCGCATCTAGCGACCTCACGACTTATTTAGTAGTTCTGCACTCGGAAGGTAATAACTGAGGTAATAGATTCGTCTCGGTCGATCTGCAGGTCCAGCCACCAGCCCATGTTGCCCCTTCAGGCTTAGATAAATCAACGGGCTTGGGTATGTTTGTATCAGGATCATTGGTTGGCACTAAGTGCAAAGTATTTTTCCCATCAGGAGCCACGCTGACTTGGTAGTCAATGGCAATCGCACCAGAGCGAGTGATTTCAATCTCTTTAACGCTTCTAGTTGGGTTAAATGAGAATGAACCCTGCGTTGCCTCATCCATCGAGACAGTACCGCGACTTGCAAAAGCTTCTGTCACCGCCAGTTTCGCACTCGAGGCTAAATTCATACCCTCAACGACGCGACTACGCGCAATATAGTCTTGATACTGCGGGACTGCTATCGCAACTAAGATACCGATGATGGCAACAACCACCATCACTTCAATTAAGGTAAATCCTTTTTCTTGCTCTTGATCTAATTGCTCTTCTAATGGAACTATTTTTTGCATATCAAACACTCCTGGGGTGAAAAGCAAGATCTTCTACTCTACGCTGAGAAATTACCATCCTTGCTAAAGTCAGAAAAGCCAGCATTTAGGGCTGGCTTTTCTGAAAATGATGAGCGCTAGATGAAGGTCACTAAGCCGTGTTCTTACTCGCCTCTTTCTTCTTAAGATAATTCCCAAGAAGGATCACAATAGCGATACCAATCCCCTCAAAAATCATATGGGCATCTGCTATTGCAGCTTGTAGCGAGTCTTTAATTGCGGGATCCTCAACGAACATTCCACCAGCAAGCAAGCCTAAGAGGCCAGCACCAACAGTAATGATGATCGGAAAACGATCCATGACTTTAAGTAACAAAGTACTACCAAAAATGATCAAAGGAATTGAAAGTCCTAATCCGACTATCAACAAAATGAGGCGAGTTTCTTCGGGGCCTTTTTGGGCAGCAGCCGCTACAGCAATCACGTTATCCAAGCTCATCACTAAATCAGCAACTAAGATTGTCCGAATTGCAGCCCAAATATTTGAATGCCCATGTAGCTCGTCTTCCTCACCGCTATCAGCCAAAAGCTGAACACCGATATAGACCAACAGCACTGCGCCAATGATTTTTAAATATGGAAGTGCCAATAACTGGACAGCTGTGATAGTGAGAATCACGCGCAAAATAATTGCTGCGGCACTCCCCCAGAAGATCGCCCGCTTTTGTTGATTATGGGCAAGATTGCGAGAAGCCATTGCAATCACTACTGCGTTATCCCCAGATAGCAGAATATTTGCCACAACAATAGAAAGTAGAGCCGTCCAGAAAGGCGCTTCTGATAAAAATACAAAGTCCATAGTGCCTCCTACATTATTTTTATTTACGCACTACAGCATTGCTTTTAATAAAGCTGCCATCTCAGATGGATTCTTAGTAACCTTAAAGCCGCACTCTTCCATCACTGCTAATTTGGCATCTGCCGTATCGGCTCCACCAGAAATCAAAGCACCTGCGTGGCCCATTCGTTTTCCGGGAGGCGCTGTTACACCAGCAATGAAGCCGACAACTGGCTTTTTCATATGATCTTTACACCAACGCGCTGCTTCCGCTTCGTCTGGCCCGCCAATCTCACCAATCATAATCACTGCATCAGTATCTGGATCGTCGTTAAACATTCTCATGATGTCGATATGTTTTAGGCCATTGATTGGATCGCCACCAATACCAACCGCCGTGGATTGACCTAAGCCAATCGCTGTGAGCTGACCCACTGCTTCATAGGTCAAGGTTCCAGAGCGACTTACAACACCAATACGGCCTTTTTTATGAATGTGTCCTGGCATGATGCCGATCTTGATTTCATCGGGAGTGATGATGCCAGGGCAGTTAGGTCCAAGTAATAAGGTCTTCTTACCGCCAGCCGCCTCTTTAGCCTTCATCTTATTGCGAACTTCCAACATATCCCTAACCGGAATACCTTCAGTAATACAGATCACAAAATCGAGGTCTGCCTCAACCGCCTCCCAAATCGCTGCTGCTGCACCTGGGGGAGGTACATAAATGACAGAGGTCGTAGCGCCTGTTTGCTGAGCCGCTTCTTTGACTGTTCCAAAAATCGGAATATTGAAAATCGACTCGCCTGCTTTTTTAGGATTTACACCAGCTACAAAACAGTTTTTACCGTTAGCGTATTCCTGACATTTTTCTGTATGAAATTGACCGGTCTTGCCAGTAATTCCTTGTGTAATAACTTTAGTATTTTTATTAACTAATATAGACATTTCAGAATTCCCTGATTATTTGTTTTTAGCCACAGCGGCAACAACTTTAGTTGCAGCTTCAGCCATAGAGTCAGCGCTGATGATTGGCAAACCTGAGTCAGCCAGAATCTTCTTGCCCAAATCTTCATTAGTACCCTTCATGCGCACTACTAAAGGTACTGTCAGGTTAACTGCCTTACAGGCTGTTACTACGCCCTCAGCAATCACGTCACAGCGCATAATGCCACCGAAAATATTGACCAAGATTGCTTGAACATGTTTGTTCTTCAACATGATCTTAAAAGCTTCGGTTACTTTCTCGGCCGTAGCACCACCGCCAACATCCAAGAAGTTAGCAGGCTCGCCTCCGAATAACTTAATCGTATCCATAGTTGCCATTGCCAGACCAGCGCCATTAACTAAGCAGCCAATGTTGCCATCCAAAGAAATGTAGGCTAGGTCAAACTTTGAAGCCTCAATCTCAGCAGCATCTTCCTCATCGATATCGCGGTATGCAACGATTTCTGGATGACGATATAAGGCATTAGGATCGAAGTTGAATTTAGCATCCAAAGCTTTAATCTTGCCGTTGCCTTCCAAAATCAATGGATTGATTTCCACCAAGGAGGCGTCGGTATCCCAGTAAGTTTTGTAGAGATTCTTAAAGACATCACGCGCCATCGGAACCGAGGCATCAGGAATACCAATTCCCTTAGCTACCGTGTCGCACTGAGCATCAGTTAAGCCAACCAATGGATCAACAAATACCTTAATAATTTTTTCAGGATGGGTTGCAGCAACCTCTTCAATATCCATGCCGCCTTCGCTCGATGCCATGATCACATTCTTTTGTGTGCCACGGTCAGTCACGATGCTGAAGTAATACTCTTTCTTAATATCTGCACCATCTTCAATCAAGAGACGATTTACCTTCTGACCCTCTGGGCCAGTTTGATGTGTCTTTAATTGCATGCCCAAAATCTCTGAGCTGTATTTTTTCACTTCATCCATGCTCTTGGCTAGCTTGACGCCACCACCCTTGCCACGACCACCCGCATGAATTTGAGCCTTCACTACCCAAACTGGTCCACCCAATTTTTGAGCTGCTGCCATAGCCTCATCAACACTAAATGCAGGGATGCCATTAGGTACTGGCACATTAAATTGGCGCAAAAGTTCTTTGCCTTGGTACTCGTGAATTTTCATAATGACTCCGGAAGCGGTATCTTTTGATGCAAGTGGTATGGATTAGTAAGGCCAACTTCACCCTCTAGTCAGAGATTTTCACCCATGCTTATGACAAGCAAATTGAATAAATCTGTCAGGTTTTATCGACCTCTCAAGTCTATCATGCTGCAACGCCGCAACTGACTCTAATCTATCCGTAATTGCCCTAGTCTTGGGGTCGGCCGCCAACAATCTTACTTACAACGTCAGCACTAAAGCCCTTGGAAGCCAGAAAGCGATACTGCCTAGCACGCTCTTTTTGATCATGAGCCAGAACTCCAAACTTTCTCTGCCAGAGCTCTTGGGCCCGCTCTCGCTCAGTTTCCCTTAAGCCCTGTAATAGGCCTGCAGTTTTTACACCGTCTACTCCTGCTTTGAGGAGTTCATCTTGAATTTTGCGGGCCCCATAGCGCTCGCTACGACGCCTCACTAGGGCTTCAGCAAAGCGCTCATCAGAGAGCCAACCGCATGCCTCAAAATCATCGAGAACCGCCTCTATCTGTTTAGATATTTCAGTTACGTCCAGTTTGGGCTCAGCATCATTTGCCAATGGATCTTTTTTCATCGATCGGGCCATCGACTCTTCCAGCTTACTGGCCAAGCCCTTACGACTATATTCTCTAGAAGATAAAAGGCGCAAAGCCCGAGCTTTTAGACTCGGGCCTTGTTTGGCTTTACTACTTAATTCAGACATCGAATTATTCGACTTCCTCTTCTTCGCCTATCACATCTGCTACCACTGCTGTACCGGCTTTGACACCTAACTTCTCACGTATTTTGCCTTCAATGTCTTTAGCAATTTCTGGATTCTCTTTCAAGAAATCGCGGACATTGTCTTTGCCTTGACCAATGCGCTCACCGTTGTAGCTATACCAGGATCCAGATTTTTCAACGAGATCTGCTTCTACACCCATGTCGATAATCTCACCTTCTCTAGAAATACCAGCGCCATACATGATGTCGAAAATAGCTTCGCGGAATGGGGGTGAAACCTTATTCTTAACCACCTTGACGCGGGTTTCGTTACCAACAACTTCGTCGCCCTTTTTGATGCTGCCGATACGGCGAATATCTAAACGCATCGATGCATAGAACTTCAGTGCGTTACCGCCAGTAGTAGTTTCTGGGGAACCAAACATAACACCAATCTTCATACGAATTTGGTTAATGAAAATGACTGTTGTATTAGTACGCTTAATAGCGCCTGTTAATTTGCGTAATGCTTGACTCATCAAACGCGCTTGTAAACCTGGCAAGGAATCGCCCATATCGCCTTCAATCTCTGCTCTTGGTACTAGGGCCGCAACAGAGTCAATGACGATGAGATCAATTGAACCTGAGCGTACCAATGCGTCAGCGATTTCTAACGCTTGTTCACCAGTATCAGGCTGCGAGATCAAGAGATTGTTTACGTCAACACCTAAACGTGATGCGTATTGCACATCAAGCGCATGCTCCGCATCGATGAAGGCGCAGGTTCCACCCAACTTTTGCATTTCTGCAATCGCATGCAAGGTCAAAGTTGTTTTGCCGGAGGATTCTGGACCGTAGATCTCAATGACACGGCCGCGTGCTAGACCACCAACTCCGAGCGCAATGTCTAGGCCCAGTGAACCGCTAGATACCACCTGAATATCTTGGCTAATTTCAGCATCGCCCAATCGCATGATGGAGCCTTTGCCGAACTGCTTTTCAATTTGCGCTAAGGCTGCTGATAGCGCCTTTTGCTTGTCTCCGCTCATCCCTTCAAACTCTGAAGAGGCTGATTTTTTCTTATCATCCAAGGCCATTTCGATTCCTTTTTCGCTATGTTTAGGGCTATTTCCCGTAGATTTACTGGCTACTTAACAACTTAGAAGTTACTGTATATAAAAACAGTAGTTCTTGCAAGCCCTCACCCCAAGGAATTTACAGATTTTTCTCTAAGGCCCTGTCGCTTGTTGTTTTATTCCAATAGAAAAAGAGGGGGATCGCAATAGCCCAAACCACAGCAATCAGCACAATACCTGGCCATTTACTTCCCATACCCCAATTTCCAGCCCCTAGCTTCATTCCCGCCTCATACGACAAGGGTCCAGCGATAGCGCCCAAGACCATTCCCAAAATGGGTTTTCCCTTTAGCCAATATAAAGATCCGTTAATCGTGCTGGCCACCAGTACCCAAAGGGCCCACATCCAGGCGGGTGACAAGTATTGGCTAGGCCAGACATCATTAAAGCCTAAAAAGCCCATATTCATAATAAGTGAGTCAGCACTTACTCCGTATATAAGGGCCTTGAATAATAGAATACCCTCTGCCCTTTTATCCTCGGATTGCCATACATGGAATAAGACATAGAGGAGCGTCCCCAGAACTGCCCAGAATGCTTGTCCATTTGCGGCGCCCAAGACGCAAGCAAACCAACCCATCTGAAAGAAAATAAAGTTCCAAACTTTAGCCATTATTCATTAAACCCTAGATATGAAAAAGGCCACTGCGAAACGCAATGGCCTTCAATTTGGTGGCGAATCAGGGATTTGAACCCCGGACCTGCGGATTATGATTCCGTCGCTCTAACCAGCTGAGCTAATTCGCCGAAGGTGTGATTATAAGGTCAAAAAGAACTCTTAGCGAGGTCTCAATAACTCAAAGAGCTGTTCTTGCCCAATTGTGAAGTAATCACCCCGGCCGCCGGCTCTGAGGATATGGCCTGCTTTAGCAGTGTCGTAGATACCATCTTTTAATAAAGACTGATCGATATGAATCTTGACTACCTCACCTAAAACCAACCAAGTCTCCACCTTTTCTCCGGAGACCCCTTTAAGTTGAATGATCTCGGTACATTTGCATTCAAATGCAACTTTAGCCTTTGCTACTCTTGGAGGAGTTACTAATTTGGATGAAGCCTTCTCAAGATTGACAGCATCAAACTCACTTGTTTCAGGGGGGTAAGCAGCGGAAGATTGGTTCATCACCTCAGCCAAATCTTGAGTAACTAAATTCCAAACAAACTCACCCGTCTCTTCAATGTTTCTGACGGTATCTTTGTAACCCACGCTAGAAAAACCAATGATGGGTGGGACATAGTTAAACGCATTAAAGAAACTATAAGGGGCAAGATTGGCTATACCCGCCTTACTTTGCGTTGAAATCCATCCGATCGGTCTGGGCCCAACAATCGCACCAAATGGATCATGGGGTAAGCCATGTCCATTCTTGGGTTCATAGGAATACATCTGGACCATGCGTTTTAATTAATTGAGATATAGCGCTGAGGTTTATTCAGATCGTAATACTTCACATCTTTAGCATTGAAATCTATTTTCTTCATATCAAATGACTGCACGTTTGTAGTCTCAAACATTTTGACGTAGTACATCATGTTTTTATTATCAGCTACAACAGTCCACTCGGTAATCTCAATTCCACCAGCGCCACCGCCGTAAGCATTGGATGCTGGCAAACTAATCGCACCAGGTGGAATATCAAAGCTTCCCAAGATATGCCAAGCAGTATGGGTTTGCTGGTCAGTGCTCACATTCGTTGGTGCAGACTTTGATAGAAAGAGTGCACGAATAAAGCGGCTTGGACTCAGGTAATCACCGGGTAAGCCATGCAAACCGCTACCTGAACTAGGGGGAACATATGTCGCCCCATTAATCACCATCGGATCTTTTTCAACAGGCGTTAAGTTGGCGTAGCTGCCAATATTATTGAGCTGATCTCTGAAAGCGGGATCATTGGTCATCACGGTCACTGGATTATCCGTAATCACTAACTCGCCCTTAAGGTACTCAATCACAATACTTTTACCTGTCGCATCATGCAAGGTCATGCGTACGGGCGCTGATTGATTATGAAATGCGGGAATGATCGAGCGGTTCACCTTGATCTTCTCAAAGCCAAGCTTCACTTCGCCTACAGTCGCAAAATTGGTTAAGGCATACATCAGTATTTGCACAGAGGCGATGCTATTAGCAGAATCTGCAGGGCTTACCTTTTGATACTCGGCAGTATTGGGCGCATTGAGTAACCCCCCTACCAAACCTTTTTCATTCATGCCATCAACCAGGACTGGCAAGCCTAAGCCATTCATACCTACAGCAGCATACTTAGTGGTCCAGTTCAAGCCAGTGCCGGGTTTGCTGTCTACGCCAACACCTTGCGCTTGAAAATTCCGAGGAATCACTGTGAGCTGGGATTTGAGAGGTAAGCCGAATTCCATCGTACGGCCATACACAAAACCACCATCATTACCCTTTAATAAAAAACTGGTGCAGGCATTACCTGCCAACGGGCCTAGTGCAAAAGTTCCTGCTAGCGCTATGGTGAATATTTTCTTAATCATTTAAATACCTTGCTGAATAAATGGGTGAGTTAACAAATCAATACTAACCACACTTTATGACTACCCCTATTGGGATAAGCCATTAGCAGAAGCCATCAAATTGGGGTATCTTTATAGATCCTTAACAAAAGGCAAAAGCCAGCATTGCTGGATCGTCTAGAAGCGAATTAGCAAAGTAGATGCTGACGCGGTAAAGCAATGGCAGCACGTATTCATAAAAGTAACTCATAGCTCCTATTTTAAAGCCCATCTGAAGGTAAGCTCAATATGACTCATGCCCGCTCCGGAAAACTCCTGTCCATCTCTATTGGAAAAGTAGGTCGACTATTTACTCAAAATGCTAACGAGCCATCCAAAGTGATGTCTGCCATTCATAAGCAATCGATTAGCAATCTGGATAATCCTCTGTCAGTAGAAATTACAGGGCTAGGTGTTCAGGGCGACGAGCAAGCTGACCTTGCAGTGCACGGCGGGATTGATATGGCCATCTATGCCTACCCTGCTGAACATTACGCTTTTTGGAATGAACTCCTCACCCGAGAAACAAAACAGCCCGTCAATTTGGCGCCAGGATCCCTTGGAGAAAACTTCACTATCGAAGGCTTGCTCGAGACTAATGTGTATGTCGGTGACATTCTCATCATTGGCGATCTTGAGTTCACCGTAGTCAAACTGCGTGAGCCCTGCTTTAAGTTCAACGCCAAAATGGGTTACAAAGGCGCTGTTAAAGCCATGATCCAATCCGGATTTTGCGGCTGGTATCTCAGAGTTAATCGAGTCGGATCACTTGCTGCTGGATCTAGCATTGAACTTATACCCGGTAGTCGTCAAACGTCTATCGCCGACCAAAATGCGGGATTACTCAAGCGCAGTAAACAAGCCGATTTGTGGGAATAAAAAACCCGACCATGAGGTCGGGTTCTTATTAAAGCTCAGTAACTCTTTATTCAACTACTTAGTCACGTGCGTAAATATCCACATCTTTGGTTTCACGAACGAATAAGGTACCGATAACCAGGGTCATTGCAGCAATGATGATTGGATACCAGAGGCCATAGTAAATATTACCGTTCTGCGCTACCAAGGCAAAGGAGATAGTTGGCAATAAGCCGCCAAACCAACCGTTACCGATATGGTACGGCAAGGACATTGAGGTATAACGAATACGGGTTGGGAACATCTCTACCAACATCGCAGCGATTGGACCGTAAACCATCGTTACCAACAAGACCAGGAAAGTTAAGAGCAAGAAGACTGCAAAGTAATTGATGGCAGCTGGATCAGCTTTGACTGGGTAGCCAGCAGCTGTCAAGCCGTCACGAATGGCTTTCTTAAACGCAGTATCTTTTGCTTTTGCTTCAGCAGGATCGAGACCTTTTGCTGAATAGCCTTCAATCTCGGTTTCACCAATCTTCACTTTAGCAACGCTACCAGCTGGGCCAGCAATGGTGGTATAGCTTGCTGAGTTAGAAGCCATCACTTGTTTAGCAATATCGCAAGAGCTGGTGAACTTAGCTGTTCCAGTTGGGTTGAACTGGAAAGTACATTCAGACAGATCGGCAGTAATCGTTGCTGGCGATGTAGCCATTGCATTTTCCAAGGCTGGATTAGCAAAGTGGGTTAAGCCATTAAACACAGAGACTGGTGTATTTGGAATGTAAGTAATCACAGCCAACAATAAACCGCCCATGATGATGACTTTGCGGCCAATTCTGTCGGACAAGCTACCAAATACAACGAAGAATGGTGTCGCAACCAATAAGGAAGCAGCGATCAGGAGGTTAGCGGTCTTAGCATCCACTTTCAACACTTGAGTGAGGTAGAACAAAGCGTAGAACTGACCGGTGTACCAAACTACAGCCTGTCCAGCTACCAAACCAAAGAGAGCCAAGATCACAATCTTCAAGTTCTTCCACTGGCCGAAAGATTCGCCCAAAGGTGACTTAGATAGCTTACCGTCTTCCTTCATCTTCTTAAATGCAGGGGATTCGTTCATTGACATACGAATCCAAACTGAAACACCTAAGAGTGCAATCGAGACGATGAAAGGAACGCGCCAGCCCCAAACTTCAAAATCAGGCCCGGTAAATTCACGAGTGAACAAAATCACTAATAAGGAAAGGAAAAGACCCATTGTTGCTGTGGTCTGAATCCAGGCAGTATATGCACCGCGCTTACCATTTGGAGCATGCTCAGCTACATAAGTTGCAGCGCCGCCATACTCACCACCCAATGCCAAACCTTGCAATAAACGCAGGGCAATCAGAAGCACTGGAGCAGCTACGCCAATCGTTGCATAGTTCGGCAAAATACCGACCACAAAAGTGGATCCACCCATAATCACAATAGTCACCAAGAAGGTGTACTTGCGACCGATCAAATCACCTAAGCGACCGAATACCAAGGCACCAAAAGGGCGAACAATAAAGCCGGCAGCAAAAGCCAATAAGGCGAAAATGAAAGCAGAGCCTGCATCTAAGCCTGAGAAGAATTGCTTGGCGATAACTGCAGCCAATGAACCGTATAGATAAAAGTCGTACCACTCAAAGACTGTTCCGAGTGAAGAAGCAAAAATCACTTTGCGTTCTGCGGCAGTCATTGGGGCTGCTTTGATTGATGTTGACATCAGTAGCTCCTAAATATTTTTATGGAATTAAACAACGAAGCAATTATGCTGTGAAAAATTTGAGATAAATCCATTACTTAGGGTAATTCCTCATCAAAACGGATTGGGGTTTTCCCGCGATCTACAATCGAGTATTCAATAAGGCTAAGACGATATATGCAACAAAAATGGGGTATTCAGGGGATGGCGGTTGCACCGCATTCCCTAGCATCAGAATCAGCAGTGGCTGTTCTGCGAGAAGGTGGTAACGCACTGGAGGCAATGATTGCTGCTGCTGCAACCATTGCCGTGGTCTACCCCCATATGAACTCGATTGGCGGTGACTCTTTTTGGGTCATTCACTCTCCCGGCAAAGCGATGGGCGGCATTGATGCTTGCGGCGCTGCTGCAGGCTTAGCTAGTAAAAAATGGTACGCAGAACGAGGCATCACTAAGTCAATCCCTTTCAGGGGTGCAGTAGCTGCAAATACCGTTGCAGGAACGATTTCAGGCTGGGGGGCTGCACAACAACTTTCTCAGCAAGCGTTGAGAGGCAAGATCCCACTCTCACGATTATTAGCAGACGCAATTCATTATGCAGAAGCTGGCGTGCCAGTGACTTTCAGTCAATCCAGTCTGACTGCCAAGAAACGGGAAGAGCTGAATCCCATTCCTGGTTTTGCAGAAACTTTTCTCGTTAATGGCCGCGCCCCTGCAGTCGGTAGCATCTTTAAACAAGAGCGTTTGGCAAAAACCTTGCGACAAATTGCTAGAAAGGGAACGGAAGATTATTACCGCGGTGATCTGGCTGAATTACTCGCGAAAGAACTTGCGGAATTAGGAAGCCCACTGCGTCTAAATGATTTGCATCGTCACCAAGCTAAGCTCATTGATCCTCTAGAACTAAAACATAGCTTGGGTCATGTTTACAACATGACCCCCCCAACCCAAGGTGTAGTCTCTTTAATGATTTTAGGTATCTTGGATCAACTGAACCTGAAGCGCTTCAAAGTTGATAGCGCTGAATATGTACACCACTGTGTTGAAGCCACTAAGCAAGCCTTTAAAGTGCGCGATCAATTTGTCACTGATCCTGCGTATATGAAAAAACATGCGCAATCTTTTTTAACCCCTGCTTTTCTAAAGAAGCTAGCGAAAAATATTGACTCTGAAAAAGCTTTACCTTGGGGCCAAGGTAAAGGTCCTGCCGATACCATTTGGATGGGTGTTGTTGATAAACAGGGTAATAGTGTTTCCTTCATTCAAAGTATTTATCACGAGTTCGGTGCCGGCATTGTATTGCCAAGTTCAGGCGTCAATTGGCAGAACCGTGGTTGCAGTTTTTCTCTAGACCCCAAAACACTCAATCATCTTGAGCCCTATCGCAAGCCATTCCATACACTGAATCCAGCATTAGCTTTATTTAAAGATGGCAAGACGATGGTGTACGGAACGATGGGCGGCGATGGACAACCCCAAACACAATGTGCAGTCTTTACTCGCACTGCGACATACGGTCTTGACCCACAAGATGCTATCAGCCGTCCTCGCTGGTTACTGGGGCGAACCTGGGGGCAAACCAGCGATAGCCTCAAACTCGAATCCCGCTTTAGTCCATGGGTCGCAAAAGAACTTCACGCAATGGGTCATGAAATTGAGATGCTCGATGCCTTTGATGAAACCGTAGGACATGCCGGATGCATCATCCGTGAAGCCTCTGGCACTCTCAGAGGCGGCTGGGATCCCCGCAGCGATGGAGCAGTTAGCGCGTTTTAGTGATGAAAGCTTTAGGCACACTCAAATTCCAGTGAATTGCTGCTGCACGCAAGCCAAAGATGGCGAGCATGCACAGCACTGCGGATTCGAGACGGTATTCCGGCAAAAAGTTGAGCGCCAAAATATAAAGACAGCAACCCAAGGTAACTGGGATTGCATACAACTCATGCGACATGAGTAAGGTTTTTCTACCCGCTAAAACATCGCGCAATAAGCCGCCGCCAATCGCGGTGACCACTCCCAAAATGACGGGTGCAACTGGTAAACCAAAATCTAGCTGCCATGCCTTGAATGCCCCCTGGATCCCAAATAAGGCTGCGCCTAAACCATCTAAGTAAAGCATGGAGCGGTAAATTTGGGGTTGAGTAAAAAATGATTCAGCGATAAAGGTGGCCATGCTAGCGGCCAAGGCAAGCCACACATAAAGTGGTGCTTGTGACCAAAAACTGGGGACACCGAGAATGATATCTCGAATAGTCCCGCCGCCAATCGCAGTGATCACGCCCAGCACTAGCACTCCAAAAAGATCAACGCCTCGATCAGCAATCGCCAAAACTCCGGTCACTGCGAAAGCGATTGTCGCAATGATGCTGATCCAAAATTGAATATCTTCCATGACAACACCTAATTAGGTAATAGGCTTGAGAGTCTTAAGGTAACGCTGCGCATTGCTGACATACCGTCCAGCAATTTCTTCGATCTTTTGCATTTGCTCAGCATCGAGCATTTTCACAACTTTGGCAGGTGAGCCTAAAATCATTGAACCATCTGGAAACTCTTTCCCTTCGGTGACGAGAGCGCCTGCACCAACTAAGCAATGCTTACCAATCTTGGCGCCATTCAAAATTACGGCACCAATACCAATTAGGCTGCCATCGCCAATCTGGCAACCATGCAACATCACCTTATGACCTACAGTGACATGCTTACCAATCAAGAGTTCAAAGCCAGGATCGGTATGCAATACCGAAGAGTCCTGAACATTGCTACCTTCACCAATTTGAATCAGATCGTTATCACCTCGAATGACTACCTGAGGCCAAATGCTCACGTTTTCATGAAGCTCTACGCGACCGATGACCTCGGCGCTCTCGGCAACCCATACGCCCTTCGCTAATGCGGGAGCAATGCCATCCAGTTCAAATATAGCCATAAGCCATTATAGGATTACCCTAGTGCGTCGCTATTTTTACTATAAGAATCATATACTGATACTTATCTATCAATGTCCAAAGGAGTTATATGAAAAAAATATTAATGGCTCTCAGTATCCTAGTCAGCTTGGTTGGCAATGCATACGCCGATGAAAAAGTTCCAGTTCTAAGCACTCAAGAATTAGTTACCGCATGTAAATTACCTGCTAGCCCAGAATCTCGTAGTTTCTGTATCGGCTACACCACAGCGATTTATGACACTTATTTAGCTACACGACATCCTCAAAAAGCTAAACCGTTTATTTGTGTTAAACAACCTGCCCCAAAACGTGACGAGGTCATTGGGGATTTTGTGAAGTGGGTCGAAGCCAACCCTCAATCTGCAGACAAGCCTGCCGCCGGAACCGTTCTGGGCTTTTTGGCAGTACGCTTTCCTTGTGCTAAACAATAAATCTATTCAATCTTAGGAGTAGTTATATGAAAAAAATGATCGCCCTCCTTGTTACTGCATTCGCTATTACAGCTTGCTCCAATATGAGTAATACGGAACAACGCACCTTGTCTGGAGCAGGAATTGGTGCGGCAGCAGGCGCCGCTGGAACAGCATTACTTCATGGCAATCCGATTTGGGGTGCTGTTGGTGGTGCTGCGGTTGGCGCTGCTTCAGGCTATGTCTATGACGCCTATAAGAAAGAACAGGCTTCAGAATACAACGCTGGCTACAAAGCTGGTAAGAGCGGCTCAACATCTACCGCTCCAAACTGAATCAGTTTGCCTCCAAACCCAGCTTGGTTTAATTGACCAGCTGGGTTTTTATTTGGATCTCACCTGTAAGTGCTTTATGAATTGGGCATTTATTAGCAATCTCCAAGAGACGCTGTTTTTCCTCTTCCTTTAACTCGCCAAATAATTGAATGTCGCGGTTAAATTTTTCAATATCATCCTCGCGCTCAATATGCACAGTGACGATTGCATTAGTTAAGTTCATAGCCTTACGACCGGCATACATTTTGAGGGTCATGCTCGTGCAAGAAGCCAAAGCAGCAGCCAAGTACTCATGCGGGGAAGGTCCGGTATTAGCTCCGCCTGAAGCCTCCTCGATATCAGCCAACAATTGAAAATTTCCAACCGTAATCTTTTGTTGAAAAGGGCCTACTCCGAACTGGGACTGTGCATTTCTGATCATGACATTCTCTTTATTTAATTTCGACTAATTCTGAAGGTTATTTACCGATAAACATCTACTGATACTATGCCGGTATGAACTTCACTCTGACCGAAATCGGCGCTAGTACTATTTTTGCGCTTGCAGTATTGCATACTTTTAGCACCTCTTATTTTGAGGCTTTAGCCAAGAGTCACCGAAGGCATGCAGGCCTTTGGCACCTGCTAGGCGAAGTTGAAATCGTCTTTGGTTTCTGGGCTGCCATCCTCATTGTTTTTCTGGCCCTGGTTGATAATTTAGAGATAGCCAGACATTACGCTAGCTCCAGAAACTTCACCGAAGCTCTCTTCGTTTTTGCCATCATGGTTGTTGCCGGCAGTAAGCCCATCCTCAACTTTGTGACTCACATCTTGCATGCTATTGGCAAAATTCTCCAAACTGTTTTGAGAACTAAGTCGACGCCCACTTTATATTTTTTAACTCTGAGCATTACACCTGTACTCGGTTCATTTATTACAGAAGCTGCTGCAATGACCTTGGCGGCTTTTTTATTGAGAGATCTGGTGTATCGCCACTCTTGTTCCAAGCTCATGCTCTTTGGAACTCTGGGGGTATTGTTTGTGAATATCTCAATTGGCGGCACCCTGACAAACTTTGCTGCGCCCCCCGTACTCATGGTGGCTTCAACCTGGAATTGGGATAGCGCCTTCATGATGAGTCATTTTGGTATCGAATCTTGCATTGCGATTTTGATTAACGCATTGCTCATCACTCTCTTGTTAAGAAAAGAATTTGTTGAGCCACAATCAGAAACACGTCCTGATAAAACACCACTCACAGTGACCTTGGTTCATCTTTTATTTTTAGTAGGTGTTGTCGTTTTTGCACATGATCCAGTGATCTTTATGTGGTTGTTATTATTTTTCATTGGCTACACCACCGCATACCCCAAGCACCAAAGCCCCCTCATTCTGAGAGAGGCCTTATTGGTAGGCTTCTTCTTGGCCGGCTTAATTGTTCTAGGTGGACTACAAGAATGGTGGCTACAACCAATTTTGCAGAATATGAGTCCAACCGCAGTCTTTTATGGTGCCTTGGGGCTGACTGCTTTGACCGACAATGCTGCTCTGACCTATTTAGGCTCTCTAGTTACAGGCACTTCCCTAGAATTTAAGCTAGCCTTAGTCGGCGGTGCAGTTGCTGGTGGCGGCCTCACCGTTATCGCGAATGCCCCCAACCCCGCTGGATTAGCCATTTTGCGGCCCTATTTTCCGAATGCCGCCGTTTCTGCTGGCATGCTGCTCTTGGCGGCCATTCCGCCAACCCTAGTAACGATCCTGGCTTATCGATTCCTCTGATCTGCACAATCCCGTAAAATTAGTGCTTCGCCCCCAGTTATAAACCTGAGAACGGCATATGAAGAAGCTCTATATCAAAACCTTTGGCTGTCAAATGAATGAGTACGACTCTGACAAGATGGCTGACATCCTCCATGCTGATGAGGGCATGACGATCACCGACACACCCGAAGACGCAGATGTTGTACTTTTGAACACCTGCTCGATTCGTGAAAAAGCAGAAGACAAGGTATTCTCTGACCTCGGCCGATTACGAGAACTCAAAAAACGTAAACCCAATTTACTGATTGGAGTAGGTGGTTGTGTTGCGAGTCAAGAAGGCCAACAAATTATCAATCGGGCACCCTATGTGGATGTTGTCTTTGGCCCTCAAACACTGCATCGTCTCCCCGATCTGATTGCGCAGCGCCATCAAACGGGTAGGCCTCAAGTCGATATTTCTTTTCCAGAAATTGAAAAATTTGATCACTTGCCGACCTCACGAAAAACACGCGGCTCTGCATATGTATCGATCATGGAGGGTTGCTCAAAGTATTGCAGTTATTGCGTAGTGCCCTATACCCGAGGTGAAGAAGTCTCGCGCCCGCTTGATGATGTTTTGACCGAAGTAGCAGGTTTAGCGGCACAAGGTATTAAAGAAATTGTTTTACTGGGACAAAATGTGAATGCCTATCTTGGCAAAATGAGTGAAAGTGGTGAGTTAGCTGACTTTGCTTTACTGATTGAATATGTTGCTGAAATTCCGGGGGTTGAGCGGATTCGCTTTACAACGAGCCATCCAAAAGAATTTACGCAACGCTTAATTGATGTCTATGCAAAAGTACCTAAGCTAGTAAGCCATTTGCATTTGCCCGTTCAGCATGCTTCTGATTCTGTTCTGTCTGCCATGAAGCGCGGCTATACCGCCTTAGAATACAAAAGCATCATTCGTAAAATGCGGGCTGTCAGACCTGACCTAACGCTCTCCAGCGACTTCATCGTTGGATTCCCAGGTGAAACCGATGAGGACTTTAATAAGCTACTCAAAATGGTTGAAGAACTCCAATTTGATAATAGTTTCTGCTTTATCTTCAGCCCTCGACCTGGCACGCCTGCTGCCAATTTGACTGATGACACGCCCTATGAGATCAAACTAAGACGCTTACAAACTCTGTTGGCTCTAATTGACTCACAGGGCGAAAAAATTAGTCAGGCCATGCTTGGTAATACCGAAACCATTTTGGTTGAGGGGCTTGCTAAAGATGGCGTTAATCTTCAAGGGCGTTCTGCAAATAATCGCATCATTCATCTTGAAGTACCAGATCAAAATAGTGATAACTGGATTGGAAAAATGATCGATGTCAAAATTACCGAAGTATTGAATTACACCTTGCGCGGTGAATTGATTGAATCCTATGTCCACTAAACTTCAAATCGATCTTCAATTCGCAAGTCCAGCAATCGAATCAGCAATTAATCAGATCGCATCCAATAGCCTTATAAAAAAATGGATCAAGGCGACTACTAATAAAGTAGGCCTCATTACAATTCGCTTTGTGAATGCAGCTGAAGCTAAAAAGATGAATGCAGCTTATCGAAAAAAAGATAAGCCGACCAATGTCCTCACCTTTCCCTATGCTTTAGATAAAGCCAGCCTGAATGCCGATATCATCTTGTGTGTCCCCGTCATTCAAAAAGAAGCTAAAGAGCAAGGTAAGGACATGAAGTCACATCTTGCCCACCTCATCATTCACGGCTGCTTACATGCCCAAGGCCATGATCATGGCATTCCCAAGCAAGCCGAAAAAATGGAAGCGCTTGAGATCAAACTCCTCAAAGAGCTTGGTTTTGCCAACCCTTACACCCCACAGTAATCCCTCGTCACCGATTTCATCTATTTCTGAGCTATTCTTGCACCATGCCCGACCCCAATAAATCATTACTGGAACGCTTAACTGCCTTTCTTAGCCCCGCGCCCACCAGCAGCACAGAGCGTCGTCAAGAATTAATCCTTACGCTACGAGAAGCGCAGTCTGAGGGCTTGATCGATGCTGATGCCTTATCGATGATTGAAGGCGTTTTCCAGGTAGGGCAACTCTGTGCGCGCGATATTTTGGTTCCTCGTGCCCAAATTGATTGGATTGATATCAATCTTCCTTTGGCAGAAATTATTCAGAACGTCATTACTGCGGCCCATTCCCGCTTCCCCGTATTTGAGGGTAGCCGAGACAATATCATTGGCACCTTACTTGCCAAAGACCTGCTCCGCAATGCGAGTGAAAAAGATTTTCAGGTACGCGATTGGCTAAGGCCTGCTGTGTTTATTCCCGAGTCAAAACGACTGAGTGTTTTGCTACGAGATTTTAAAGATAATCGAAATCACTTAGCGATCGTAGTGGATGAATACAGTGGTGTAGCTGGCATCATCACGATTGAGGACGTACTCGAGCAAATTGTGGGTGACATCGAAGATGAGCATGACATAGACGAAGAGGCTGACAACATCATCGCCTTAGATAATGGTGATATCCGAGTCAAAGGTATTACTGAGCTTGAACAATTTAATGAAGCTGTAGGAAGCCATTTTGCTGAAGAAGATATTGATACGGTTGCTGGGCTAGTCATTCAACACCTAGGTCGCGTTCCAAAAATTGGTGAGTTAATCAAACTCGGGAATATAGAATTTGAGATTCAGCGCGCCGACCCAAGACAGATTCATATTTTGTTAGCAAGACAAATTAATAAGCAATCCACATCTGATTGAGCTTGCATTCTGCTTTGAAAAATCCAACCCGATTTCTAACGCTCGTCTTATTTGGCGCAATACTCGCCTACTCAGCTGAGCTACCTTATGGCGGATGGATTCAAATTCCCATTCTCACTTTAGTTTGGTGGGGCCTACTTCAGTTTAAGCACGCATCGCTCAAGCATTTTTTGCTGGCTGGCTTAATGTTTGGTTTAGGCTACTTTGTAGTAGGTCTCTCTTGGATCTACATCAGCCTCCACGATGTTGGAAAAATGAATTTTTTGCTCTCGTGTACCGCAGTAGTTTTACTTTCCACATACACCGCAGTCTTTTTTGCTTTAGCTAGCCTGCCACTGCATTTCTTTAAGAAAGATTCTTTTTACACTGGATGCTTCCTGGCAGCCAGTTGGGTCTTGATTGAATGTCTGCGTGGTTTTTTTCTCACCGGCTTTCCTTGGCTAGGCTTGGCAGAGGCCCAAGTCAATGGTCCGTTTGGGCTAATAGCGCCTTACCTCGGCGGTCTCGCCTGCACCTTCTTGGCGGTGTGGAGCTCGTGGCAACTCTTGCATGTACGTAAACACATTGTGCGGAGTATTGCCCCCGTTGCACTCGTAATAATTTTTGTACAAATCATGGGCTTATGGAGTTTTACCAAGCCCACTGGATCACCCTTAAGTATTGAACTTGTACAAGGCAATTTTTCACAGAGTCTTATCTTTAGACCTGAAGGCGTCATGCAACAAATTGACTATTACTCGAATGTGATGAAGCGCTCTTCCGCAGAATTAGTCATTGCTCCTGAAACTGCGCTCTCCTGGCCTGATATCAATTTACCTAGCGGCACACTCGAGTCTTTACAGGAAAGTGTCAACCAACATCACAACACCTTGCTTTTTGGCATCATCGGTCGACGCATTAATCCTGAAGATGGTAGAGAGTTCTCGAATCGTGCACTTGGACTGAATAGCAATGCCCTGCCTTATCAATACGATAAATCTCATCTCGTTCCCTTCGGTGAATTTATTCCTCCTGGATTTCATTGGTTTGTAAACGCTTTTAATGTTCCCTTAAGTGATTTCTCCCGTGGCTCCATGAGTCAGCCACCCTTCATGATTGTGAGAGAAGGAAAGGGCCCTTTGTTTGCGGCGATTACCATTTGCTACGAGGATGTATTTGGTGGTGAACTCGCTAAGCGTCTTCGGCATAGTGACGAACCAACCAATCTCTTAATTAATATCACCAATCTGGCATGGTTTGGTGATTCACAAGCCCCCGGTCAACAACTCAGACTTTCGCAACTGCGCTCCCTAGAAGCAGGTCTGCCTGCCCTACGCGCTACGAATACTGGGATTACTGCAATTCTTGGACCGGATGGGCAAGTGATTGAGCAATTGCCTAAATTTACGCAAACCTCTTTAATTGGCTCGGTTCAGCCCTACGCCGGTAAAACGCCTTATGTCATTCTGGGTAATGCTCCAATTTTGACCATCTCTTTCCTGTTCCTGTTGATGGGTATCATTCGTCAAAGACGGTTTTAGCAATTACCCAGCTTCGCCATGTAAAATCAATGGCTTAGCTAGGTTAAACATGCTTACATTTCAGCAAATCATTCTTAAACTTCAAGAGTATTGGGACCAACAAGGTTGCGCCCTTTTGCAGCCTATCGACCTTGAAGTTGGTGCAGGCACATCGCACACAGCCACCTTCCTAAGAGCAATTGGTCCTGAGCCTTGGAAAGCTGCGTATGTTCAACCCTCCCGCCGCCCTAAAGATGGACGCTATGGAGAGAACCCCAATCGCTTGCAACACTATTACCAGTATCAAGTGGTTCTCAAGCCAGCACCAGCCAACATCCTGGAGCTCTATTTAGGCTCACTAGCTGCACTCGGTTTAGACCTCAAAGAAAATGATGTGCGCTTCGTAGAGGATGATTGGGAAAATCCAACCCTCGGCGCTTGGGGTCTTGGTTGGGAAGTATGGCTAAACGGTATGGAAGTCACACAATTTACTTACTTCCAGCAAGTAGGTGGCTTAGATTGCAAACCTGTTCTTGGAGAAATTACTTACGGTATTGAGCGTCTGGCAATGTACATTCAGAATTGCTCTAATGTTTTTGATCTTGTTTGGGCGGACGGTATTTCTTATGGTGATGTGTATCACCAAAATGAAGTCGAGCAGTCCTGTTACAACTTTGAACACTCCAATACCGATTTACTTTTTGCAAACTTCAGCAATTTCGAGAGTGAAGCAAAACGCTTAATGGAAGTACCTTTAGCCTTACCCGCTTATGAGATGGTGCTCAAAGCGGCCCATACTTTTAATTTGCTGGACGCACGCGGAGCCATCTCGGTTACTGAGCGGGCAGCCTATATCGGTCGAATTCGGAATCTATCTCGCGCAGTAGCTCAGGCCTATTACGACTCACGTGAGCAATTAGGTTTCCCAATGTGTCAACATAGCTTGGCTAAATCATGAGTACACTCAATACTGACTCGACTTCAGCCAGCCTCTTGCTAGAGGTATTTACAGAAGAGTTGCCTCCTAAATCTTTGCGCCGCTTAGGTGAAGCTTTTAGCGAAGGTGTTGCGAACTCCCTAAAAGCTGCAAACCTATTGAGTGAACAATCTACAGTTACTGGCTTTGCAACTCCACGACGTTTAGCAGTCCACATCACTGAAGTACTTAATCATGCACCTGACTATCCAGTGCGGGAAAAATTACTTCCCAGCTCAATTGCCTACGATACGCAAGGTCAAGCCACTGCCCCCCTACTGAAGAAACTGGCTAGCCTAGGATATGCCGATATTGATCTTGCAAACCTAGAAAAGTCTGGTGAAGGGAAAAATGAGGCACTCTATTTAAATGTAGTTGCAAAAGGCGCCGCTCTTGAGCCAACCGTTCAACAAGTAGTTGAGCAAAGCTTGAACAAATTGCCAGTCGCTAAGATGATGCATTACCAAGTCACACGCGCTAATGGTGAATTAGTCGATGTTCAATTTGCCCGCCCAGTGCATCGCATTGTGGCTTTATATGGCAATACTCCACTGCATATCAGCGCCCTCGGCATAGATTCAGGTAAACAAACCCAAGGTCACCGCTTTTTAGCGCCCGGAGTCTTGCAGATTGAAAGCGCAGATCAATACGAATCTGCCCTGGAGAGTGAAGGCAAAATTGTTCCGAGCTTTACAAAACGTCGCCAACAAATTGAGGCTGGGCTTCTTAAGGCCGCAGGTAATGATCTCGTTCTGATGCCAGAAAGCCTTCTTGATGAAGTGACAGCCTTAGTTGAGTGGCCAGCAATTTACGAGTGCCACTTTGATGCAGAGTTCTTAGAAGTTCCACAAGAATGTTTGATTCTGACGATGCAAACCAATCAAAAATATTTTGCATTAACTGACAAACAAGGCAAGCTCAGAAACCGCTTCTTAATTGTTTCCAATATTCAAACTGATCAGCCTGAAGCGATCATTTCAGGCAATGAGCGCGTGGTGCGTCCTCGCTTATCTGATGCACGCTTCTTTTTTCAGCAAGATCAAAAGCGCTCCTTAGTCTCGCGAGTAAATGATCTTGCCAGAGTGGTGTATCACAATCAATTAGGCAATCAACTCGATCGCAGCAAGCGGGTTCAAGCAATTTCACTAGGTATAGCTAAATTACTCGGCTGGAACGAAATATTTGCTTCTAGAGCAGCTGAGATTGCTAAAACCGATTTACTGACCGATATGGTGGGTGAATTCCCAGAACTGCAGGGCATCATGGGTCGCTACTATGCAACTTTAGACAAAGAAAATGATGAAGTAGCAGCAGCTTGCAGTGAACACTATATGCCACGCTTTGCTGGTGATACTTTGCCTAACACTCAAACTGGAACTATCCTGGCTATTGCTGACAAGCTAGAAACCTTAGTCGGGATATGGGGTGTAGGGCTCGCGCCAACAGGCGATAAAGACCCTTATGCCTTACGCCGCAATGCCCTCGGTATTTGCCGCTTGCTTCTAGAAAAAAATCTGCCACTGAGTCTGCCAGCTTTGATTGAATTAGCGCGCCGACAGTTTCCCCAAAAAGAAGTTCAAGAAAAGGCTCAAGTTGCCGCAATCAATGAATTCATACTGGATCGATTGCGTGCTTATCTTCGCGATCAAGCGCTTTCCGGAAAACCCTTTACCAGCCCAGAAATTGAGGCCGTCTTAAGCCAGGCGCCTGAGCAAATCAATGACATCATTGCACGCCTCTCTGCCCTACGAGAGTTCAATGAACTATCTCAAGCAAGCCAGCTAGCCGCTGCCAACAAGCGTATTAGCAATATTCTGAAAAAGACCACTACTGCTATTCCTAAAGCCTGCTCAGTAAACCTTTTGCAGGTCCCTGCAGAGATTGCCTTATATCAAGCTCTGGAGATGCTTAAACCCACTCTAGACTCGGCTTATGCAAAATATGAATTTGTTGGGCTATTAAAAGCATTAGTTGCTTTGAGTGAGCCGATCGACCAGTTCTTCGCTGACGTGATGGTGATGGATCCTGATCCGAAGTTACGCGATAACCGCCTTGCCCTTTTGCAAGAACTTCACCAGAAAATGAATTTAGTTGCGGATCTCGGCAAATTAGCATGAGCACTAGCTCTTCTAAACTGATTATTCTCGACCGCGATGGCGTAATAAACGAAGATCGTGATGATTACGTTAAATCTATTGAAGAATGGGCTCCCCTACCAGGCAGCTTAGAAGCTATCGCCCTCCTTAATCAAGCAGGTTATCAAATTGCGATTGCAACCAATCAGTCTGGCTTAGCGCGTGGATTTTTTAGTATTAATGATTTACACGGCATGCATAGCAAAATGGCTAATCTACTCAAACCTTTGGGTGGTCACATTGACAGTATTTTCTTTTGCCCTCATACCGATGCGCATGCCTGTGACTGTCGCAAACCTGCCCCTGGAATGATGAAAGAAATTGCTCTGCGATATCACAGAAACCAGCATCAAAAACCATTAGAGGGTGTGCCCGTAGTGGGCGACTCCCTGCGTGACCTACAAGCTGGTGTGGCCTTGGGTGCCTCACCCCATCTGGTTCTGACCGGTAAGGGCCAAAAGACCTTAGCCTCAGGAGATCTACCTGAAGGAACAGAAATTCACCAAGACCTACTTGCTTTTGCCAATAGCTTTCTTAATGGCATGGCGTAAAGATGATGACTTTTATACGCTCAACTCTATTCACTCTTTTCTTATTGGTCTTTACACCGATTTGGTCCGTGCTTTGCATACTGGTTTTTCCTTTTCTTAATCCAGAGAATCGTTATCGCTTCATCGGTTTTTGGAACAAAGTAGTCATTCAAGTTCTCAAGCATCTGTGTGGCATTCATTTTGAGATTCGTGGCATGGAGAACATGCAAGCTGCCCTAGATCAACCAGTAGTGGTGTTAAGCAAGCACCAATCCGCGTACGAGACAATTGCTTATATTGCCTTATTACCCAAACAACTTTGCTTTGTCTTCAAGCGTGAGCTCTTGTGGATTCCATTTTTTGGTTGGGCTTTAGCACTTCTCAAAATGATTCATATTAATCGCGCAAGTAAAGAAACGGCAGCACTCTCTGTGGCAAGCCAAGGCCGTAAACGCTTAAGTGAAGGTAAATGGATTTTAATGTTCCCTGAGGGGACTAGAACGCCAGTTGGTTCCCATAAGCCCTACCGCAAAGGCGGGGCTCGCCTTGCAAGCGCTACAGGGGCAACTGTCATTCCTATTGCCCACAATGCTGGGCGGTTTTGGCCACGTAATAGCTTCATGAAATACCCCGGCACTGTGATTTTCTCGATTGGCCCTGCCATTGCTTCAGCTGGAAAGTCTGGTGACCAACTGCATCAAGAGGTCGAGGGCTGGATTGAAGCCGAGATGAGAAAAATAGATCCGAGCGCTTACTAAGCCGAGCTTGCATTAGCTAATAATTTAGCCCAAGAAATATAGCGATCTACCGTAATGTCTTGCGCTCTAGACTTGAGCTCTTCCTCGCTCAGACTTAAACAATTAGCATAAGTCTGTAAATTGGTACGCAGCATTTTGCGCCTCTGCGCAAAGGCTGAAGCGACTATTGTCTCTAAAGCGCTCCACTCTTGCGCACTTAAATCAAAGTCTGCACGCGGAATCATTCTGACTACCGCAGAATTCACCTTGGGCTGCGGTTCAAAAGCTTCAGGGGGAACTTCTAGGACTTGCTCCATATGGTAACGAGCCTGCAGCATGACAGATAGGCGACTAAAGTCTGAGCTACCCGCTGGAGCAACCATTCTCTCCACCACTTCTGCTTGCAACATAAATACTTGCTCATCAATTTGCCTCGCTGCTGATACCAAATGAAATAAGAGTGGGGAAGAGATGTTGTAAGGTAGGTTTCCAACGACCTTGCATTGACCCTGATGTGAGGCTCGCTGCTTGGCCCATTCAGAAAAATCAAACTGAAGTGCATCCCCCTCAATGACATTGAGTCCCTGTAGATTTTGCTGCTGCCAATAGGCGACTAAGTCGCGATCAATTTCTAGCAGATCTAGATACTCCAAATTTGCCAATAAGGGACGTGTTAAGGCACCTAAACCTGGTCCAATTTCAATAATATGCATGTCTGCTGCGGGATTAATCAGGGCAACGATTGCGTAAATGATGCCGTTATCATGCAAAAAGTTTTGGCCAAATCGTTTACGGGCGCGATGCATCTATACCAAACTGTTGTGATGCGATGCAAGTGCATAGGCCAAGCGTAATGCCTCTAACATGCTGCGATGATCGGCTAGACCTTTGCCAGCAATATCTAGGGCTGTGCCATGATCTACTGAAGTGCGAATAATCGGTAAGCCTAGAGTGACATTGACACCACTAGCAAAACTGACAAACTTGAATGGGGCTAAACCCTGATCATGGTACATCGCTAAAAAGACATCTGTTTTATCAAGCACACGAACATCAAACATCGTATCTCCAGGATAAGGGCCTGATACTGCAATCCCTGAGTCACGCGCCAGATTAATCGCAGGGATTATTTGATCTAGCTCTTCTCTACCAAGGTAGCCAGCCTCTCCCGCATGGGGATTTAAGCCTGCAACCCGAATCTGAGGTTGTGCAATGCCAAATTTGGAACGTAAATCATGATCAATAATTTGAATCGTTTCAAAAAGGTCATTACAGCTTAAAGCAGATGAAACCGCTTGTAATGGTAAGTGGGTCGTTGCTAAAGCAACTCTGAACTGCTGAGTATTGTCCATGCCCAAGGTTCCGGCAGGAAGCTCAGCACATAACATCATCACGACGCGCTTTACTCCACAGCGCTCCGCTAGATATTCCGTATGTCCAGTAAAAGGAGTTCCCGCCAGATTAATAATGCTCTTTTGGAGAGGTGCAGTGACCATCGCATCAAATCGTCCCTCCAAACAACCATCGATTGCAAAATCTAATGTATTTAAAACGTAGGAAGCATTTGCTGGATTTAATTCACCAGAGCGAACGGGTTCAGCCAGTGAAACATGATGGACATGCAGGCGATCGCGTATGGTGGGATCGAGTGTATCTGATACTGTTAAAAGGTCGCTACACCCTACGAGAGTGACTTCCAGATTGACTTGCTCTTTAAGCAGGCGAGCTGCAGCAGCCAAGGAAACCTCAGGACCGATGCCAGAGGGCTCCCCCGTTGTAATGACTAACTTAACGATTGCCGGTAGCTGCATCTTCGACGTTCAAAATCTTTACAGTCGCAGAATCACGTAATTGACGGAGCCAATCCTGATATGCCTGCTCGAATTTTTTCTGACGAATCGCAGCTTTTGCAAACTCACGCTGTTTCTCAGTAGTTAGTTCAGCCTGGCGTCGCTCAAGGGCCTGAATCAAGTGCCAACCAAATTCTGTTTTAACCGGTGGGCTGACTTCGCCAATCTGTAAACGGTTCATAGCCTGTTCAAACTCAGGCACCAATTCTCCAGGACCCATCCAACCCAGATTGCCACCATTTGCTGCAGATCCATCCTCAGAGTATTTTTTTGCAAGCTCACCAAAGTCAGCTGTTTTAGCAACAACTTGTGCGCGATAACCAGCTAAACGTCTTTCAGCATCCTGATCACTTAAGCCTGCGCGATTCTTCAGCAAGATATGTCGAGATAAAGTTTGGGTGATTGCAATATTTTGGGGGGCTCCTGAAGTTGTTGCTTCTTGGGCTGGAGCTTGAGTAGAAGCTTGCTGTGGTTGAGGGCTGCCTCCAGACCGACGATCGAGTACTTTCAAAACATGGAATCCCGCAGGGCTTTTGACCACATTGTTAGCAACTTGACCGCCGCCAATATTTCTAACAGCCTCGTAGAAAAGTTGGGGCAGGCGATCTGGGGTCCGATAACCTAACTCTTGAAACTTAATTTTAGGATTCTCTTTGGCAGCCATTTCACCAAGCTGAAGAAAATCTACATCACCACGCGCATCTTTTAATAAGCTTTCTGCTTTTTTCTTGGCCTCAGCCTGAGCACCAGCCCCTGCGTTGGCGTCTACTGGGATAAAAATTTGAGCAATATCGATTTCTTCCACACCACCAACTGCTGAAGAAGTATTTGCTGTCGGCCTGACAGCGCCACCCCTGGCTCTTGATTGCTCAGTAATAAAGTTATCAATCTCTGCTTCAGAAATTTTAATCTTTGATTCAACTTCACGCTCGCGATAACGACTCATCATAATGTCGTTGCGTAACATGTCCTTATAACGCTCATAACTCATACCAGATGCGATAACCTTAGCCTTGAATTCTGCAAGAGTCGTTTTATTTCTTGTGACAATGTCATCAACAATTCTCGTAAGCTCTTTTTCGCTTACTGTTATCCCATCTTGCTCAGCTTCTTGAAGCTGTACTTTTTCAATAATGAGACGCTCTAAAATTGCTTTTCTCAAAGCAACTACATCTGAAGGTAATTTTGCACCCTGTTTTTGTAAGGTCAAAATACGATCATCGATTTCTTTGCGGGTAATAAATCCAGTATTCACAACCGCAGCAACGCCATCAATATCTCGAACCTTGCTATCAGAACTAACACTACTAGGGCTTTCAACATTGCCAGCACCTTTTTTAGATGTGCCAGTAGTTTGAGCATCCGAAGCAATTGATAGCAAAGCGAATCCCGAAAAAATTGTCGCAAAGAGGACATGCTTGGGTTTAATTCTGTGATGCGTCATTGATAATTCTCATATATTGAAGGTGGTATAGGCTTTGAAGTTGGCATATATCCAGGTACGTTTAGCTTCATGATATCAACTGGGTTGCTACCTGCGCTGGCAAAGCCCCTAAATTCAACCTGAAAGAGCACCTGAGTTGTCATAATTTGGGATGTATTGACTACCTGAGAATAAGCGCCACGGAAGGTCCAGCAATCCCGAGTCCATTCTAGAGCAGCTAAGGAATTGAGGGTTTTTCCTGCCAAAGCATCGTAACCCCAACGCCCTAAAACCGAGAGCTCCCGCGTGAGCGGCCATTGTCCAGAAATATTATATTGATTAGTAGTTGTCGCACCGGGTGTGTATGCCTGATTATTTTGCGCGGAAGCCTGGACAGGAGGTGTGTACACATTACGGTAGCCAATATTTAAACTTCTTCCTGGCGTAGGGCGCCAACTAGTCCCCGCAGTAGTTTGCACAAACTGATTGAGCTGGGCGTTATAGTCTCCAAATGCATCAACACTCAAATTACCCAGCAATCGAACAGATGCAGACCCTAAGGTATCTTGGTATGTTGAAGTATTGGCAATTGTGCCGTTCAAGCCCACCCGTTGTGCAGTGAATTGCTGACGTTGGGCGAGCGTTACTGAGGCTCTTTCGGCACCTGTATTGGCTTCAATCATGCGGCTCGTCACACCCCCAGTCAATTTATTATTGTCTGCAATACGGTCGTTACCGATAAAGTTATTTTCACTAAAAATCTGAATGAGGCCGAAGCCACCATCTGCAGTATCGAACAGGGGCGTATTAGTTTGATCCTGATAAGGCGTGTATACGTAGAATGCGCGGGGCTCCATAGTTAACAGCATATCTCTGCCAAAAAAACTTTTCAGCTCTGCCGCATCGCGTTCGTAAGCCACACCCGAGTCCAAACTAAAAGTGGGTAATACAAACCCTTGAGCAGGCGCTACAGTGCTGTTGTTAAAAGCAGTTGCGTTATAGGTGTTAGATTGAAAACTGACTTTCGGTGTGATGTAGTAACCCGGTGTCACCTGCGGCAAAGCCATGGCACCCTTGATGATCGTTCGGTCTGCTTGGCTGTAAACACCAGGCGCAGTGGCTGCTAAATTTGCGCCGATGTTATATGCAAAGCGAGTGTAATCCGTAGAAAAAGTAGTAGCAGGACCACTTGGCAAGGTAAGGTATTTACCACTCACATCTGTTGCAGTGGGCGTTAAGCGATTGCTATATGTAGCCGTTACATTAGGCAAAATATTGTAGGGAGACTGCACAATATTCGTTGGGTCTGGTTGGAGCGTCTGGAAAGTCAAAGCGCGCGCAGAGACATTCCAATTACTCAAGCTATCAGTGAGCTGTTTATTGGTACCAACTTCTTGACGAAACTGGCTAGTAACTGCCCCTGCAAGACTTTGTGAAAAATCGGTTGGGTATAAATTATCCGAAACTCGTGCCACGTTGGCGTAACCTGTCCAAGCTCCAGGTAAAGGCATACCATTTGGGCCCAAGGCGCCACTAAAGTTTTCCCTCTGTTGCCAGTCATAACGCCAACGATCTGTCCCTGTTTTCCGATCGTATGGCAGATAGTCTCCGCCCAAAGTGCCTGAGTAATCCTTATCTAAAAAACGATATTGAGCGCCTAATTGGGTTCCACGCTGCCCCATTACCCTCGGCAGCAATAGAAGATCTCGATTGGGCGCGATATTGACATAATACGGCTGTGTGACATCAAAACCATTATTTGAGTTGTAGCCCGCAACAGGAGCAAGCAAACCAGAGCGTCGTTGGCCTGAAGTGGGGACAGTAAAGTAAGGAATGTAAGCAATTGGTACATCAAAGAAATGCATCACCCCATTGGTGCCAGTCATTTCTTTCTGTTCGTTATCGATTTCAATTTTGCTAGCCGTGAAATACCAATCAAGATTTTCTGGGTTACAGGTTGTATAGGTTGCGTTATCAAAAACGAATACATCGGCACTTTGTACCGTTAATTTTTTAGCCTTACCATTGGCACGAGTGTCTCGTAACTCGTAATTGGGTAACTCCATTTCGCCTTCGCGTGCATCCACATTAAAACGTGCATTGGGTCCCTTGAAGGAAGTATTCCCTTTAATTACTTCTGCATGGCCATTTAAAGTTGCCACATCACTATCTGGGTCATAAGTAATTTCATCCGCTTTCATGACTGCGCCGTTACGACGCATTTGTGCGCGACCAATCAAGTGCATATCTCGCTCAACTACACCATCAATCTCATCACTCGATGTAAATGTGAGCGCCTTACCGTCTGCAATAGCTTGCCCTACTCTCAATTGATCGTCTAACTTCAGAACGGTGACATCACCCCGATCGGGAATTAAAATGGAGCCAACGGAAGACTGTGAAGTGAGGGGTAATGGAGGGGGGGCTTGAGCGCTCGATTGAGCGGCCAATCCAAGTAAAGCTAGCCCCATCAAAACGCGCAGGGTTAGCTCACAAAAAAGAGGGGCGCAAAGGCCGGCGCGACGGCGATAATGACTCATGGATCTTGACCCGCCTTATTATACGAATCGACATGACCGACACACGCTTAGACACCCTGCGCAAATGGCTAAAAGGCCTAGAGCCTAACTGGCAATTAGATCTTGCCAGCTTGGCGCCCGCTTCGGCTGATGCCAGTTTTCGGAGGTATTTCCGGATTGGGTCCAAAACCCCCCATTTTGAGACCTTAATCGTCATGGACGCCCCGCCTCAACATGAGCCCTTAGACGACTTTATTAAAGTGGATTTGTTGCTAGAAAATGCCGGTCTGAATGTCCCCAAAATATTAGAAAAGAATATTGCTGAGGGCTTTCTTTTGCTCAATGATTTAGGTACTAAAACCTATCTAGCTGAACTCAATTCTGAAACAGCAAATTGGCTTTATCAAGATGCAACTCAGGCGCTAATTAAAATGCAATTGGCTAGTAAGCCAGGTGTTCTTCCGAATTATGATGCGGCACTTTTGCTTCGTGAACTCCAACTCTTTCCAGAATGGTATTTGAACAAGCATCTAAGTATTCAATTAGATACAAAACAAGAGCAGCTCATCAAAGATGCTTTTGACTGCATCATTCATAATAATTTAGCCCAAGCAAAAGTCTACGTACATCGTGATTTCCATTCACGTAATCTAATGCTTACCGAACACAATAATCCTGGCGTCATCGATTTTCAGGACGCAGTATATGGTCCGATTACCTATGATGCTGCATCACTTTGGCGTGATGCCTATATTGCATGGCCTGAAGAGCAAGTGTTGGACTGGGTGATCCGCTTTTGGGAGGATGGAAAAAAGGCCGGGCTTCCTATGCCAGAAGATTTCGGTGAGTTTTATCGTGATTTTGAATGGATGGGTCTACAACGCCATCTCAAAATACTGGGTATCTTTGCCAGACTATTTCATCGCGATGGTAAAGAGGGTTATTTAAAAGATATTCCCCTTGTTTTGGAATATGCCATTGCAACCGCCAATCGCTACATCGAGCTAAAGCCATTAGCCCGCCTTTTGGAATCTACTCGCAGATGAGCAATTCTTCTTCGCTGCCCTGTCTTTTACTTGCCGCAGGCAGAGGTGAGCGTATGCGCCCCCTCACAGATGAGCTGCCTAAGCCCCTTCTCAAAATTGGTAATCAATCTTTATTAGAGAGACATCTCATTTCACTTAGTCAGGCTAGCATCAAGAAAGTGGTAATCAATCACGCCTGGCTTGGTGAAAAGATTGAAGATGCCCTGGGTGATGGCAGCCAATTTAATCTTCAGATTGATTATTCTCGGGAAGGTACCGCATTAGAGACGGCGGGGGGTATTCATAAAGCACTGGATCTTCTCAAGCCAACCGACTATGTACTCGTCATCAATGGAGATGTTTTCTGCCCCAACTTCCCAATTGCGTCTCTGTTGGAGCAAATACCGAAACTCCGGGCCAATCCTGCAAAGCCCCTGGCTTATCTGGTGATGGTGCCCAACCCCACTCAGCATCCCAATGGAGACTTTTATTTACTCGAGGGGTCAGTTCAAGATATCTCTTCGCCCAAAGCTGAAAAACTCACCTTTTCTGGCATCGGCATCTACCATCAGGGTCTGTTTGCCCATCTCAAAAGCGGGGCATCGGCTAAATTAGCCCCACTCTTGAAGGAGGCTATGTATAAAAAACAGGTGCTCGGTGAAAAATATCTCGGACCGTGGCACGATGTCGGTACACCTCAACGTTTACAAGAGCTTAATGTGACATATGCATCAACCTGAAATTTATCAATCTCGTAGATTAAAACTCTCAGAGCAGATCCGATCTAAAACGGGTGGCGGTATCGCAATCATTTCAACTGCACCAGAAGTAGCTCGCAATCGGGATAGTGAATTCCCTTATCGTCATGACAGTGATTTCTTTTATCTCACTGGCTTTGAAGAGCCTGGTGCAACATTGGTTCTCGTAGCGGAAGGCAAGTCATTCCAGTCGCACCTGTTTTGTCGCCCAAAAGATATTGAACGCGAAATTTGGGATGGTATTCGACTGGGGCCTGATGCGGCACCAGCATTCCTGGGTGTCGATTTTGCCTACAGTAATCTGGAGTTAGATACAAAACTTGGTGAACTATTAAGTCAAAATGACGCTGTGTATCTTCGCCTAGCCCAAAGCACTGAAGATGATCGCCGTCTGAGAAATTGGATGGAGCAAGTACGCAAGCAAAGTCGCTCAGGCATTAATCCACCGACCCAGTTTCATGATGTTGATGCCTTGATTCATGAAATGCGTTTATTCAAAGATGTGCATGAGATTGATATCATGAAACGGGCAGCAGCAATTTCTGCACGCGCCCATATTCGCGCAATGCAAGCCTGTAGACCTGGCATGCACGAATATCAACTTGAAGCAGAATTACTGCACGAATTTCGTTATCACGGCTCGCAAAGCGTGGCATACAACAGCATCGTAGCTACTGGTCCGAATGCCTGCATTCTGCATTACCGCGCTGGTAATTCGGTATTACAAGACGGTGATTTATGTTTGATTGACGCAGGCTGTGAACTCGATAGCTATGCTTCTGACATTACCCGCACTTTCCCTGTAAACGGAAAATTTACCGGCCCACAACGTGCCCTGTATGACATCACCTTGCAGGCACAAGAAGCAGCGATTGTGCATACCCGTCCTGGCAATACTTTTATTCAGCCACATGAGGCTGCTGTCAAAGTATTAACGCAAGGATTGCTTGATGAAAAACTGCTCAAGCTCGCTGAATTAGGCTCTCTAGAAAATGCCATCGAAACCGGCGCCTATCGTCGCTTTTATATGCACCGCACTTCCCATTGGTTGGGCATGGATGTCCATGATGTGGGCTCCTATAGGGAGGCCAGTACTCAAACTGATAAACCTTGGCGGATTCTTCAGCCTAATATGGCTCTTACTATTGAGCCCGGTCTCTACGTCAGGCCGGCTGAAGATATTCCTGAATCCTTCTGGAATATTGGCATCCGGATTGAAGATGATGCGCTTGTCACTGCATCCGGCTGCGAATTGATTTCTCGTGGAGTGCCTGTAAAGGCCGAAGAAATCGAAGCCCTTATGCGCAAATAATCGCAGCCCAATGACAAGTCCTTCTGGCGATATTCTGGTTTTAGGTGGTGGCCCTGTTGGACTGGCCTGTGCCGCCTGGACTCTACAAAAATATCCAAATATCCAACTCACTCTAATTGATCGTAACCCCGTTGAAGATAGCGCTCTGGGCTCTTCTGATACTCGAGGTATCGCACTCTCTCACGGCAGCAAACTTCTCCTCGATACGATTGGTGCTTGGCCTAACGAGAGCGCACCCATTCATCAAGTACATGTGTCTCAAGCTGGACGCTTTGGTCGCGCTCTGATGACGCGAGAAGAACTTAAACAAGATGCACTTGGTCATATTGTTCGCTACCGCGATATTCATCTGGCATTACGCAATGCGCTTCGCAACTTGCAAAAAAATAGTCCTCACTTTATTTGGCAACACATTGATGCCAATAGCGCCCCTCTTGATATTGATGCCCAATGTATAGTTCATGCCGAAGGTGGCTTATTCAAAACCCAAGATTGGGTTGAATCTGGTCGAGACTATGGTCAAGCAGCCTTAGTGGGCTTGGTAGAGGTAGAGGCAGCTGTTCCACATATGGCGTGGGAGCGATTCACTGCGGAAGGTCCTTTAGCAGTTCTTCCAAGTCACTTTGGTACAAATATTTTGAATCTGGTTTGGTGTGGCTCTCCGGAGTCAACCCAGATTCGACTTGCTTTGAGTGATGTTGAATTTTTGTCTGCACTACAAAATGAATTTGGTACACGGATTGGGCGCTTTCTCAAAATCCAAGATCGCCGATTTTATGATTTAGGCCTCAATTACCGCAAAGAGATTCATCAAGGTAATGCTGTTTGGATCGGCAATGCAGCACAAACACTGCACCCTGTCGCTGGTCAGGGTTTGAACTTAGGTCTACGAGACGCTTATCTTCTTTCAGAAAAACTCAGTAGCGTATTTGCTAGGACTGCAACCGCTATAACAACAACAGGAATTGAGAAAGCGCTTTCTGAATACGCTCAAAGTCGACAAATTGATCGCAAGACGACTATTGGTCTGACCGACATGATGGCTAGAGTCTTTACCTCCAACTTAATCCCAGTTGTGTTTGCCCGAGGCTTGGCTTTATCGGCCCTACAATGGCTTCCGCCGATCAAAACAGCCTTAGCCCGTCAAATGATGTTTGGGCGACGCTAGAGGCCTTAAAAGCAATCTCGCTGTCATTCAAAAAGAGGACAAATTTGCCTAAAATTTAGGCAAATTTAGAGGCTCTTGTGCTAAAGTAACACCCTTTCCCGTCAGCACGAATATCTTTTTAGCCCCTTTCAAATAAATGAAAATTGGTCCATATCAACTTGCTAATCAGCTCTTCGTTGCCCCAATGGCTGGCGTAACAGATCGCCCTTTTCGTCAGCTTTGTAAAAAACTAGGTGCTGGCTATGCCGTATCTGAAATGATCGCCTCGAATGCGCTCTTATGGAAAAGTGAAAAGACCCAGCGTCGTGCAAATCATCAAGGTGAATTTAAGCCAATCGCAGTCCAGATTGCAGGCGCAGACCCAGCCATGATGGCTGATGCTGCCAAACTCAATGTGGACAATGGCGCACAAATCATTGACATTAATATGGGCTGCCCAGCGAAGAAAGTCTGTAATGTTGCCGCTGGTTCTGCCTTATTACGAGACGAGCCTTTAGTCCAACAAATTATTGAAGCCGTTGTTCAGGCTGTTGGTATTGGCCCTAATGCAGTTCCAGTCACCCTGAAAATTCGGACAGGCTGGGATCGTGAAAATAAAAATGCGTTGGCCGTTGCAAAACTGGCGGAACAATCTGGTATTTCGATGTTGACAGTTCATGGGCGTACACGCGCGGATTTGTATCACGGCGCCGCTGAATACGAAACGATTCAAGCTGTGAAAAGTAGCGTACGAATTCCGGTGGTAGCCAATGGTGATATCACCACTCCAGAAAAAGCCGCTCAAGTTTTAAAACTAACTGGTGCCGATGCCATCATGATTGGTCGTGCTGCTCAAGGTCGCCCTTGGATTTTTAGAGAGATTGCACATTATCTTGCTACTGGCGACACTTTGCCAACACCCGAGATTGACGAGATTCAAAATATTATGAACGAACACTTACTCGATCATTACGCTTTTTATGGCGAATACACTGGTCTTCGCACTGCACGAAAGCATATTGGCTGGTATTGCAAAGGTTTACGCAATTCTCATCACTTTAGACAGAGAATGAATACCGCCGATGATTGCAAGACTCAGTTACAAATGGTCAATGATTTTTTTGATGAAATGAAATCCCACTCTGATCGTCTCCTTTTTTTAGAAGCTGCTTAAATTTGTAATTGATTCATGACTAATAAACACCCTATTACTGAATGCGTTCAAACCCACCTTCAGCATTACCTTGATGATCTCAAAGGCACAGCCCCATCTGACGTTTATCAAATGGTCTTGGAGGTAGTTGAAAAGCCCATGCTCGAGATTGTCATGCGTCATGCAAAAGATAATCAATCTCTAGCTGCACAATATCTCGGTATTAATCGCAATACTTTGCATAAAAAGCTAGTTGAGCACAAACTCATTAAATAATCATCTCTCTAAATAAAACACATGATTCATACTGCACTCCTTTCTGTTTCAGATAAACACGGCATCGTCGACTTTGCTAAAGCACTTCATGCTCTTGGCGTCCAACTCATTTCTACAGGAGGAACGGCCAAGTTACTTGCTGAAAATGGTTTGCCAGTCACCGAGGTCTCTGCTTTAACCCATTTCCCAGAAATGCTCGATGGTCGCGTCAAAACTCTCCACCCTATGGTGCACGGAGGACTGTTAGCGCGCAGAGACTCAAAAGAGCATATGGCCGCTTTAAGGGAGCACGACATTGGCACGATTGATATGCTCGTAATTAATCTTTACCCCTTCAATCAAACAGTAGCAAAAGCGGAATGCTCTTTTGAAGAAGCAGTTGAGAATATTGATATTGGCGGCCCAGCAATGCTGCGGGCTGCGGCGAAAAATCATCAAGACGTCACTGTATTAATCTCACCAGACGACTACGCAGCAGTACTCTCAGAGATGAAGTCGAATCAAAATAATGTTTCTTATAAAACCAATTTAGCCTTGGCCAAGAAAGTGTTTGCTCATACCGCCCAATACGATGGTGCAATTGCAAACTACCTATCTTCCTTAGGCGATGACTTGAACCATCAGCAACGTTCTCCATACCCAGAGACCCTTCACATAGCGTTTGAGAAGGTCCAAGAGATGCGCTATGGTGAGAATCCACATCAATCTGCTGCGTTCTACAAAGATCTCCAAACAGTAGATGGAGCTCTAGCAAACTATCGCCAATTACAAGGTAAAGAGCTTTCCTATAACAACATTGCGGACGCAGATGCTGCCTGGGAATGCGTGAAGAGCTTCTCTACTAGTAACGGCAATAACACTCCCGCCTGCGTCATCATCAAACACGCCAATCCTTGTGGCGTTGCAGTTGCTAGCTCTGCTCTGGAGGCTTATCAAAAAGCCTTTAAGACCGATCCAAGTTCTGCATTTGGCGGAATCATTGCCTTGAATGTGCCTTGCGATGGTACTGCAGCAGAAGCCATCTCCAAGCAATTTGTAGAGGTCTTGATTGCTCCCAGCTTCAGCAAAGAAGCCTTAGCCATCTTTGCAGCAAAGCAAAATGTACGTTTACTAGAAATTTCCCTCGGTAATGCATTTAATACCTTTGATTTCAAACGGGTAGGGGGTGGCTTATTAGTGCAGTCTCCTGATGCGAAGAATGTTTTACAAAATGAGATCCAAGTAGTTAGTCAAAGACAGCCCACTCCAAAAGAACTCAATGACATGATGTTTGCTTGGCGCGTTGCCAAGTTTGTCAAATCAAATGCGATTGTGTATTGCGCGGACGGTATGACCCTTGGTATTGGCGCTGGCCAGATGAGTCGCGTTGACTCTGCCAGAATGGCAAGCATCAAAGCTGAAAATGCAGGACTGAGCCTCAAAGGATCCGCTGTTGCGAGTGATGCTTTCTTCCCCTTCCGCGATGGTTTAGATGTCGTAGTCAGCGCTGGTGCAAGTTGTGCTATTCAGCCGGGTGGCAGTATGCGTGACGAGGAAATCATCGCAGCGGCAAACGAACATGGCATCGCCATGATCTTCACTGGCACACGCCACTTCCGCCATTGAGCAAGAGATAACACAATGCGCTGGATAGGAATCGATCCTGGTTTACGGACGACCGGCTTTGGCGTGATTGATGTAATTGGGCAAAAATTGACTTATATTGCCTCGGGCACGATTGAAAGCGGAGACCCTGCCAAAGGTCTACCTGAACGCTTGGGTTCTTTATATGCTGGGTTAATCGAAGTATTAGAGACCTATCATCCAGAATCTGCTGCAATTGAAGAAGTCTTTTTAAATGTCAATCCACGCTCAACACTGATGCTAGGTCAAGCACGTGGCGCCGTCATCGCTGCCCTCGTCTCGAAAAAACTCCCTGTAGCTGAGTACAGCGCCCTGAGAGTGAAGCAAGCCATCGTTGGTACAGGACGTGCTGCTAAGCCCCAGGTCCAAGAAATGGTGAAGCGTTTACTTCGACTCAGTCGTGCACCCGGCTCTGACGCCTCTGATGCATTGGGTGTGGCTATTTGCGCAGCACATCATGCTCAGATGCCAAAGGCAATCACGGCTGCACTTGCAGCCAAGAAACCCTCGAAGTCAAAAGCTTAAACAGGTTAAGATCTTCATATGATTGGTCGTATTCAAGGAACCCTCGTCTCAGTTCACCCGCCTCGCCTACTGGTAGATTGCCAAGGCGTTGGTTACGAAATTGATGTGCCAATGAGTACCTTGTATCAACTACCCGAAGTGAATCAAAAAATTACTTTACTCACTCATTTTCAAGTGAGAGAAGATGCGCAACAACTCTTCGGTTTTGGGACTGAGACTGAGCGTGAAGCATTTAGAGCCCTCATCAAAATTAGTGGGGTAGGTTCGCGTACTGCTCTAGCTGTGCTATCTGGGATGAGTGTGAATGAATTAGCCCAAGCAATCGCTCTCCAAGAATCAGCCCGCCTAACTCAAGTGCCTGGTATCGGCAAAAAAACAGCTGAGCGTCTTTTGCTTGAACTGAAAGGTAAGCTTGCCCCTGATTTAGGTTTGGTAGCAGGTAAACCTCAAGCGAGAGAAGCCAGTAGTGAAATTTTGCAAGCCTTATTGGCATTGGGCTATTCTGAAAAAGAAGCGCTTTTGGCAATCACACAGATCCCATCAGACAGTAATGTCTCTGATGGCATTCGTCTGGGTCTCAAATATCTCTCTAAAACCTAATCAAGCGGTTTAGCTAAACCCACTAAACTAAGCTTATGGCTATTCATACCGACGACCTCAGCTCCATTCCAGACGATTTACCTGAAAATGCTGCCGACCGCATTATTAGTGCAGCAGCCGGCAATGCCGAGGCAGTTTTTGAAAAAGCCCTGCGCCCTAAGCAGTTAGATGAGTATGTCGGCCAAACTAAAGCGCGTGCCCAGCTAGAGATCTTTATTAGCGCAACACGCGCCCGTCAAGAGGCGCTTGATCACGTTCTACTATTTGGCCCTCCTGGTCTTGGCAAAACAACCTTAGCCCACATCATCGCCAGAGAGCTAGGTGTTAACCTGCGCCAAACTAGCGGGCCTGTATTAGACCGCCCAGGTGATCTAGCGGCACTTCTCACCAATTTAGAAACCAATGATGTCTTATTCATTGATGAGATTCATCGCCTATCCCCCGTAGTGGAGGAGATTCTCTATCCAGCTCTTGAAGATTACAGTCTGGACATCATGATTGGTGAAGGCCCTGCAGCGCGGAGTGTAAAGATTGATCTCAAGCCATTTACCCTGATTGGGGCAACTACACGCGCAGGCATGCTCACCAATCCACTGCGCGACCGCTTTGGTATTGTTGCCAGACTAGAGTTTTACTCTACAGAAGAATTAACTAAGATCATCGAGCGCTCAGCCAATCTTCTCAAGGCCAAAATTGATCCTGCAGGCTCGATTGAAATTGCAAAACGTGCGCGTGGCACACCTCGTATTGCTAATCGCTTGCTCCGCCGTGTCCGTGACTATGCCGAAGTGAAGGGAACGGGAGTAATCACAAAAGCGATTGCTGATGCCGCTCTGAAAATGCTGGATGTAGACCCTAGCGGCTTTGATTTAATGGATCGCAAATTACTCGAGGCCATCTTGCACAAGTTTGATGGTGGTCCTGTTGGAATTGATAATCTTGCTGCAGCGATTGGGGAGGAGCGGGATACGATTGAAGATGTCTTAGAACCCTATCTCATTCAACAAGGATATCTTCAAAGAACTTCGCGTGGCAGAGTAGCTACACGCCAAGCCTACGAGCATTTTGGCTTAACGCCTCCAAGTCGCTCAGCCAATCTAGACTTGCTAGATTAAAACTAGCTTAGCGTCACTTTGGCAAAGCGCCGCTTGCCAACCTGAACTAGATACTTTCCTGCCTCAAGCTTTAGTGCTTTGTCACTAATCACAGAACCATCAATGCGTACTCCGCTTTGCTCGATATTGCGGTTGGCCTCAGAGGTCGATGGTACAAGGCCTGCAGCTTTTAAGAAGTTAGCAACACCCATGGGGGAACCCGATAAAGTGATCTCGGGAATATCATCAGGAATGCCGCCCTTAGCGCGATGATTAAAGCCTTCTAAAGCTTTTTCTGCAGCTGCCTCTGAATGAAAACGCGTCACGATTTCTTGTCCCAGCAGCACCTTGCAATCGCGTGGATTGCGGCCTGCAGCGACTTCTTGTTTCATCAGATCAATTTCTGCCATAGGGCGGAAAGAAAGCAAAGTAAAGTAATCCCACATTAAATCATCCGAGATACTCATGAGTTTGCCGAACATCTCACTAGCAGGCTCACTAATACCAATGTAGTTGCCCTTGGACTTGCTCATTTTTTCTATACCATCTAAACCCACCAATAGTGGCATGGTCAGAATACATTGCGGCTCTTGTCCGTATTCCCTCTGGAGTTCACGACCCACTAAGAGATTGAACTTTTGATCCGTCCCGCCAAGCTCTAAATCACTTTTCAAGGCAACGGAGTCATAACCTTGCATTAAGGGGTATAAAAATTCATGAACGGAAATAGGTATACCGACACGGTAACGTTTCGTAAAATCATCGCGCTCTAACATTTGGGCGACCGTATATTTTGCCGCCAGCTGAATCATGCCGCGCGCACCCAATGGATCGCACCACTCGCTGTTGTAGCGTACTTCTGTTTTTTTAGGATCGAGCACCAAGCTAGCTTGGCGATAGTAAGTTTCTGCGTTGACTTTAATTTCTTCGGGAGTCAAAGGCGGACGGGTCGCATTACGACCTGATGGATCACCAATCATGCTCGTGAAATCACCGATCAAGAAAATCACGGTATGGCCTAGATCTTGCATCTGCCGTAATTTATTTAACACTACGGTATGCCCCAGATGAATATCGGGGGCAGTAGGATCGAGACCCAGCTTAATTCGGAGAGGAAGTCCTGTAGCCTGACTACGAGCTAGCTTTTTTAACCAATCCGCTTCCACCAAAAGCTCATCGCAGCCCCGTTTAGTGACTTCAAGGGCAGCCATGACTTCTGGCGTTAGGGGGTATTGTGGTTCGGGTTTAGCCGTCATGGTGAATCTATAAATTAAGTCGGTTAAATTAGAGCTGATATTTACTAAAGCATAATTGTCGCATTCCTCAGCATAAAGCCTACAGACCACATGAATCAGCCCCGCCCTCTCTTTATTGGCATCATGTCTGGCACCAGCCTAGATGGGATCGATGCCGTTCTTGCAAGCATTGGGTCTGATGGTGAGGCGGCAATAGAAGCCGCCCAAAGCGCACCCTTCTCAGAAGGTCTTCGCAAAGCCCTCTTTGATCTGCAAAGCAGTGGCCCAGATGAAATTCACCGAGAAAACGAGGCTGCTAACGCACTTGCCCAGGCCTATGGTGGACTTGTGAAGGCTTTGCTCAATCATGCTAGAAAAAAAGCTTCCGATATCACCGCAATTGGAGCCCATGGTCAGACCATTCGCCATCAACCCCAATTTGGCTATACCCACCAAACTCTTAATCCCGCTCTTCTAGCAGAAATCACAGGCATTGATGTGGTGGCTGATTTTCGGAGTCGTGATCTTGCTGCCGGAGGACATGGCGCACCTCTCGTACCAGCCTTTCATGCTCAGCAGTTTCAATCTGATGTAGATGTTGCGATTCTCAACCTTGGTGGCATTGCCAATCTCACCCTCTTACCTAAAACAGGTGAAGTAAAAGGATTTGATTGTGGTCCTGGCAATATGTTGATGGATGCTTGGATAGAGCACCATCAGCAAAAGTCTTTTGACAAAGATGGGGCTTGGGCGACACAAGGTCGGTTGCATGAGGAGCTACTCGCAAGAATGTTGTCAGATCCGTTTTTTAAGAAAGCCCCTCCAAAAAGTACGGGGCGTGATGATTTCCATTTAGCGTGGCTTGAAAAGCATATTACCCAAGAAGTTATCGAAGCAGTGGATGTCCAAATGAGCCTGCTTCACTTGACTGTACTGTCTACCTTAGAAGCGGTGATGCTGCATGCCCCTCAAACCCAAAAGTTAATTGTTTGTGGGGGTGGAGCAAAAAATATAGCGCTGATGAACTTAATGAGAACAAAAGCCCCTCAGTTAGAAATTATTTCTAGTGACTTTGTTGGAGTAGATGCACAACTAGTAGAGGCCCTTGCCTTTGCTTGGCTAGCTTGGGCTCATAAAGAAAAACGGCCAGCAAATCTGCCGGCCGTAACGGGTGCTAAAGGACTAAGAATCTTGGGCGCTTGTTATCCAGCCTAATTACTAGTGGGTTTAGGCTGAGAAAGAAGAACCGCAACCACATGTAGTAGTTGCGTTAGGATTCTTAATCACAAACTGTGATCCATGAATATCTTCTTTGTAATCAATTTCTGCACCAACTAAATATTGGAAACTCATTGAATCGACAAGAAGCGTTACACCATTCTTCTGAAACTCAGTATCGTCTTCATTGACAGCATCATCGAAGGTAAAACCATACTGAAATCCAGAGCAACCGCCACCTTGAACAAATACCCTTAACTTGAGGCTAGGATTTCCCTCTTCAGCAATCAGATCAGCCACTTTTGCGGCAGCGCTATCCGTAAACACCAATGGTGTTGGTGGCTCTGCAAGATCTTGTGCAACTTGGGTAGCAACTTCAGTCATGATGAACTCCTAATTCGAAAGGCAATAATTCATTTTAGGCTTTAAATCCCCAGTCTGCTGGAAAGGTCTTTAGGGCAATAAGGCAATCTGGGTCAAGCCCATGGTTTCGGGCAAGCCAAACATCAGATTCAAACACTGTACACCCTGTCCGGAGGCACCTTTAACCAGGTTGTCCTCAACCACCAAAATGACCAAAGTATCGCCATTCCCAGGCCGATGAATCGCAATTCGAAGGCCATTACTTCCTCTAACCGAGCGAGTCTCTGGGTGACTTCCGGCTGGCATCACATCAACAAAGGGCTCGTCTTTATAGAAATTCTCGTATAGCTTTTGGTAATCGACCGCTTTACCTGCCTCGGTTAAACGCACATACAAAGTCGAATGAATCCCTCTAATCATCGGCGTGAGATGCGGCACAAATGTCAGGCCAATCTGCTCATGCCCAGCAATTGCTTTGAGTCCTTGAACAATCTCAGGTAAGTGGCGATGGCCTTTAACACCATAAGCCTTAAAGTTATCGCTCGCCTCAGCCATCAAGGTGCCGATCTCGGCTTTACGTCCCGCACCTGAAGTGCCAGACTTGGAATCCGAAATAATATGTTCACCATCAATTAGCTGCTTACCACCAGTTGCTTTTGGAGAAAGCAATGGCGCGAGACCTAATTGCACAGAGGTTGGATAGCAACCTGCCAGCCCAACTACCCGTGCTTTCTGAATTGCATCCCGATTAATTTCTGGTAAGCCATACACTGCTTCTGCCAAGATATCGGGACAGCTATGCTCCATGCCATACCATTTTTGAAACTCGGCAATATCTTTCAAACGAAAATCAGCGGCCAAATCCAAAACCTTGACGCCTGCTGCTAATAGCTCCTTTGCTTGCGACATCGCAACACCATGCGGTGTAGCAAAAAATACAGCATCACACTCAGTTAGCTTGGCATCCTCAGGCGTAGTGAATTTCAAATCCACTCGACCACGTAAGGAGGGGAACATATCTGCCACAGACATACCTGCTTCAGTACGCGAAGTAATCGCCTGAATTTTGACTTCAGGATGCTGTGTCAATAAACGAAGTAATTCCACTCCGGTATATCCAGTTCCACCTACGATACCAACCTTGATCATGCTGTTCTCCAATTTCAATAAGCTATAGCTTACCGCGTGAATCTGACAATTACCTTTATTTTAGAAACAAAAAGGGCCGCTTGCGCGACCCTTTCATCAAAACATAGCGACTGAAAGAAATTAGCGCTTGCTGAACTGCTTACGACGACGCGCGCCGTGCAGACCAACCTTCTTACGCTCAACTTCACGAGCATCGCGAGTTACCAAACCTGCTTTAGACAGGGTAGGCTTCAAAGCATTGTCATAGTCGATCAAAGCACGAGTAACACCGTGACGAACTGCGCCAGCTTGGCCAGTCTCACCGCCACCAGTAACGTTCACTTTGATATCAAAGGTTGTTAAGTGGGCAGTCAGAGCTAAAGGCTGACGAGCGATCATGCGCGATGTCTCGCGTGCGAAATAGGCATCGATAGGTTTACCGTTAACAGTAATCTCACCTTTACCCGATTTAATAAATACACGGGCTACAGAGCTCTTGCGACGACCTGTACCGTAATTCCAATTTCCGTAATTAATAGCCATTTGGGTTCCTTAAATCTCTAACGCTTTGGGCTGTTGAGCCGTGTGCGGATGATTAGCGTCGCCATAGACTTTTAATTTCTTGATCATGGCATAGCCGAGTGGGCCTTTTGGCAACATACCTTTCACAGCCTTCTCTAAGGCGCGACCAGGAAAACGGTCTTGCATCTTGTCGAAGTTGGTCGTACTGATACCGCCTGGGTATCCGCTGTGACGGTGATAGAGTTTGTTCAAGCCCTTGGTGCCAGTGACACGCAGCTTGGATGAGTTGATTACGACAATAAAGTCGCCAGTATCAACGTGTGGAGTGAATTCAGGCTTGTGCTTGCCGCGTAGACGGTGTGCCACTTCACTGGCGACACGACCGAGGACTTTGTCCGTAGCGTCAATCACGAACCATTCACGCGTTACCTCATGGGATTTTGCGGAAAAAGTTTTCATGATTTCTCAAATTGTTATTGTCAAAAAATACTCCAATCAAACTACGTCCACTTTGGCCCTGCTTATGTTTGCAGGCTCGCAGATTCAGAAATTCAATCGGTAAAACAATTACCGCTGACAAGTCGGTAATTCAGTAAAGCCTTGAATTGTAACCCAAAAAAAGCCCAGGAACGAGTCCTGGGCTGGAATCCACCGATGTTTGGGTGGAGGAGACACTGGGAGGCAAATCAATCTCTTATATAAGACTGATCACCAATATGGGTATTTAACCATAATTTATGGTGCAATGCAAGAAAATTGACCTAAGTCAATTTTTTGCCATATTCGCTACCGATGAATAATCCCCTTATAATGTCTAAATCATTGATAATATTGATTAATTTAGAAGTTAGGGATCACTAATATGGATTGCACAGTATCTTGGTTGGGCAATACTGGAATGGCTTTTTCTGCCGAAACAGGGAGTGGGCACCTCCTAAATATGGACGGAGCCCCCGAGGCTGGTGGTAGAAACCTTGCCCCACGACCCATGGAGCTGCTCTTGGCAGGAGCGGGTGGCTGCTCTGCCTTTGATGTGGTTTTAATCCTACAAAAGGCCCGCCAAGCCGTCTCAGGCTGCGAAGTGAAGGTGAAGGCCGAGAGAGCTAGCGAAGACCCCAAAGTCTTCACAAAAATTGATTTGCATTTCACGGTTACCGGAAAAGACTTGGACCAAGCCAAGGTTGATCGCGCAGTCAAACTCTCTCACGATAAGTATTGCTCTGCTACAGCAATGCTCTCAAAAACTGCAGAACTGACTTACAGCATCGAAGTCCGTTCGGAATAAGTGCAGAGCCAATCGATAAGCCGGATTCTGTCGCCTAGACTTGCATCTAGGGGCAATCATTCCTCTAGGCCGTCAGTTACCTAACGGCTCAAGCTCCCTACCCGCAGACTCAGCGGGACGCCTCATCGCCTGCTTACTTGGGATTGCTCCGGGTGGAGGTTACCGCGTTTCACCGTAACTAAATACGCTCGTCTCTGTGGCCCTATTCCGCACGTCGCCGTGGATGGCCGTTAGCCATCACCCTTCCCTATGGAGTCCGGACTTTCCTCCCCCTCAATAAAGAGGCGGCGATTGCCTAATTGACTCTGCGCCTGCAGTCTAACGCAGTCAGGAAAAAATGTTTGGAATTAAGCTGAAATGAGAGACCAGGCAACGTTCTCGCCAGCTCGCAACGGAATGATGGTCTCACCACCAAATGGCAGCTCTTGCGGAATGCTCTGAGCCTGTTTTGCTAAAGTAATTTTTTGGGTATTGCGTGGCAAGGAATAAAAATCTGGCCCAAAGAAACTGGCAAAGCCCTCTAGGCGATCGAGCTTACCAACACTGTCAAAAGCCTCGGCGTAAAGTCCCATTGCATTGAATGCGCTATAGCAACCTGCACAGCCGCAAGCACTCTCTTTTGCCCCCTTGGAGTGTGGTGCACTATCAGTGCCCAAGAAAAACCGTGGATTACCACTCGTAGCTACTTCCAATAAAGCAAGTCGATGCTCTTCACGCTTAAGTACTGGTAAACAATAGTGGTGCGGACGAATACCACCAGAAAAGATAGCATTACGATTCATCAGTAAATGTTGTGGCGTAATGGTTGCGCCAATGAGACGCTTCTCGCTAGTAACTGTATCTCGCACATAGTGAGCAGCTTGCAAGGTAGTGATGTGTTCAAAGACAATCTTGAGCTCTGGTAAATCTCTGCGCAAAGGCTCCAGCACACGATCGATAAACACGGCTTCACGATCAAAGATATCAATTTCAGAATTCGTCACTTCACCGTGAACTAAGAGCGGCATACCCACTGCTTGCATAGCTTCCAAAGCTGCATAACACTGATGAATATCACTTACACCAGCATCACTATTGGTAGTGGCGCCAGCAGGATACAACTTGAAGCCAATAATTCCATCCGCCTTTGCCTTGCGCACTTCTTCGGCACTAGTGTTGTCTGTCAAATACAAAGTCATTAAAGGCGTAAAGTTTTTAATCTGTAGCGACACCAACTTACTCTCAATTCTGGATCGATAAGCTTTAGCTAATTCCACCGTAGTCACTGGTGGCTTTAAATTTGGCATGATGACGGCACGCGCAAATTGTCTTGCAGTATCAGCCAATACGCTAGCCATAACATCACCATCACGAATATGCAAATGCCAATCATCTGGCTGAGTGATTTGAATCTGTTGAGGGTTGGTCGACATGGTGATGACTTTAAGATTAATTAAGCAAGATGATACGGAAATCATTCACATTAGTAAGGGTGGGTCCAGTTTCTACTAAAGCGTCCAATTCTGCAAAAAATCCATAACAATCGTGCACCCCCAAAAATTCGTTTGGGTTAATACCCTTACTTTTACTGGCTTCACGTAGTTCTGGAGTAAACCAAGCGCCTGCATTTTTTTCGCTACCGTCAATTCCATCCGTATCTGCAGCCAAGGCAGCCAATTGACGAATATGCCCAGTTTCCACAAACAGAGAGAGCAAAAACTCGCTACAGCGACCGCCTCGACCTTTAATACCGGCAGGCAAAGTAACTGTACATTCACCACCAGAAATCAGAGCTAGGGGTTTGCTACCATCGTGCTTATCAATGAGTTCCTTGGCGAGTTTCGCCTGATCAGCACCAACCTCTTTAGCCTCACCAGTAATAGTGTCACCCAGAATGATTGGCTCATAGCCCTCAGAGCGGACATAGTCAGCTGCGGCCTCTAGACTTTTATAAGCAGTTGCGATGACATGGTTTCTGACTGGAGCATTTTGCAAATCATGCTCTTTTAAAGTTTCCGGTATGAGCCCAGCCAAACCTTTTTGTAGATGATTGAGAACGGACGCAGGTATCGATATCTCATCTAGTTGATGTTTGGTCAAGATTGCTAGGGCATCCTGATAGCTGGAATAATCTGCTGCACAAGGGCCACTACCAATATCCGCAGGCTGATCTCCCGTCACATCAGAAATCAATAGCGCTTCAATTCGGGCACCGCGTTGTATCCCCGCTCTAGCCAGATTGCCGCCTAAGATTGCTGACAAATGCTTACGAACGATATTCATCTCCTCAATCGGAGCGCCGCATCTCAACAAAGCTTGTGTTGTCGTACGCATATCTTCCATACTGATACCCGCTTGTGGCAAGGTCAATAAACTTGAACCCCCGCCGGATACCAACACAATCAATACATCTCCTAGATTGAGTTGATTAACTGAATGCAAAATCGCTTTTGCCCCATCCATACCGGCCTGATCTGGAACAGGATGGCCTGCTTCAATAATTTCAATGTACTCAGTTGGAGATCCATGACCATAGCGAGTTAATACTATGCCCTCAAGCTCCGTATTAGGCCAATATTGTTTGGCAAAGCGCTCTAGTGCGCTAGCCATTGAAGCACTAGCTTTACCTGCTCCAACGATGAGACATTTTTTTTGTGGTGGGCTATTAGCAAAAATCTTTGCCAAGTATTCAGGCACGATTTTCTGAGGATCGGCCACAGCCAATGCGGCAGCAAAAGCATTTTGGAGAATGTTTTTTTGGTTACTCATCAGAGTATTCTAATCAAGCGTGGCTCGCTCTTGCATTTGCCACATTTCTGCATAGCGGCCTTGGTGTGCCAGCAACTCAATATGAGTGCCCCGCTCCACAATTTGGCCGTGCTCCATCACCAGTATCTGGTCAGCATGGACAATCGTTGAAAGTCGATGGGCAATGATGAGGGTGGTACGATTTTTAGCCAGACTCAGTAGTTCCTCCTGAAAGGCCCTCTCTGTTTTGGAGTCTAGGGCTGAAGTTGCCTCATCGAATATCAGCATTGCAGGGCTTTTTAATAAAGTACGAGCAATCGCAACCCTTTGTTTCTCTCCGCCAGATAGCTTTAGGCCTCGCTCACCGACTTGGGTGTTATAGCCATCAGGTAGTCGCTCGATAAAACCATCGATTTGTGCTGCTCGTGCCGCTTCTTGAACTGCCTCCGGGGTCGCCCCAGGATTTCCATAAGCAATGTTGTAACCAATCGTATCGTTGAATAAAACGGTGTCTTGAGGAACAATACCAATAACCTTGCGCAAGCTTGCCTGCTGCACATCTTGAATATTTTGCCCATCGATCAAAATCTTGCCGGACTGCACATCATAGAAACGAAATAGCAAACGAGCTAAAGTACTTTTACCTGCTCCACTCTGACCAACTACAGCAGTAATTGTTCCAGCGGGGATATTAAAACTCACATTACGCAAAATCTCACGCTTAGCGTCGTAATGAAAAGAGACGTGCTCAAAGTGGATATCGGGTCCAATCGTATAGTTCTGAATAACTAAGGGCTGAGCATTGGGTGAGTCAGCAATTTCTTTATCAGTATTAAGCAAAGAGAACATGCGATCCATATCCGTCAGGGACTGCTTGATCTCTCGATAAATCACACCTAAAAAATTGAGGGGGATATAGAGTTGAATCATCAAGGTATTGACTAAAACCAAATCACCCAAAGTCATTGTGCCATTCATAACGCCTGAGGTAGCGCGCCATAGAATCAAAATCAAACCGATCGCAATAATGGTTTGCTGACCTAAATTCAGTACAGCTAAGGATTTTTGTGACTTGACTGCTGCCACTTGGTAACGCGCTAGATTTTCATCATAGCGACGCGATTCAAAAGCTTCATTGCCAAAATACTTCACCGTCTCAAAATTTAACAAAGAATCAATCGCTTTTTGATTTGCTCTCGAATCCATATCATTCATGGTGCGACGGAAATGGGTGCGCCATTCAGTAACAACTACGGTAAAGGCGATATAGAGAACTAGCGCTACAAGCGTAATGAGTGCAAACCAAATATCGTAGGTATAGGCTAAGTAACCTAGTACTAGGATAAATTCAATCAGAGTTGGCAAAATGCTGTACAGGGAATACTGAATTAGGGACTGAATCCCTCTAGTTCCCCGCTCAATATCTCGACTAACCCCTCCGGTCTGACGCGCCAAATGAAAGCTCAAGGAGAGTGCATGAAGATGCTCAAATACTTGTAGAGCAACCTTACGAACGGCGTTTTGCGTCACCTTGGCAAATAAAGCCTCACGCAATTCGTTAAACAATGAAGCGGAGATTCTCAAAAGACCGTAAGCCACAATCAGAGCGGCTGGAATGGCTAATAAGGCTTGGCCAGAATCCACCTTGATATTCAAGGTATCAATCAAACGCTTCATCAAAACAGGAATACCGAGATTGGCGACTTTGGCAGCGACCAAACATAGCAAAGCGAGCAATACTCTTAAGCGGTACTCCAACAAGTAAGGGAGTAAATCACGAATGACACGCCAATCACTTCGCTGTGCAATCATTAAGGAAGGCTCACTTGATTTTGGGCCTGCTAAATGTCTCATAGTGCCCTTGAAGAAAATAACTGCAGAATAGCCTGGCCATTACTTGGGGAAAAACATTTAGCAGCAGCAGCTGCAAAAGGAAGCCACTCATAAGCAATATGCTCTCGGGGTGAGAGTCTAATGGCGACCTCATCAGGCACCCTCAATGAGAACCAATGTTCAGTATTTTTAAACACACCGGCTTCATATCTAAAGCGCCATTGTGGATAAATTTCGTATTCAATTTGATGCTGCATGTTTTGTAAGGCATCTGCAGGTAAGGTCTTGGCATCGATACCGGTTTCTTCAAACACTTCCCGGATAGCAGCTTGAGCTAGATCCTCACCGATAAAATCAATACTACCTGTTACGGATTGCCAGAAGCCTTCTCGATCAGCTCGCTCAATCAATAAAACTTCCCCATTCGATTTATAAATGACAACTAAAACCGAGACAGGGATTTTCAAGATTCAGCTAGCTTATACAGTGGGTGCTGCTTGGCGAAGACGGATGTGTAATTCACGTAATTGACGCTCATCTACTGGGCTAGGTGCTTGAGTCAACAAACATTGTGCCCGTTGTGTTTTGGGGAAGGCAATTACATCACGAATCGACTCGGCACCAGTCATCATGGTGACGATACGATCCAAACCAAAAGCGATACCGCCATGGGGAGGAGCACCATACTGTAGGGCATCTAACAAGAATCCAAATTTAGCTTGCGCCTCTTCTGGACCAATCTTTAGCGCACGAAATACTTGGCTTTGAACCGCCTCTTGATGAATACGTACAGAGCCGCCACCAATTTCGCTACCATTTAATACCATGTCGTAGGCCTTTGCCAAGCATTTGCCTGGATCGGTCTCGAGGTATTTCATATGTTCATCTTTAGGGCTGGTGAATGGGTGATGACAAGCAACCCATCGTGCTTCAGCATCATCGTAATCAAACATAGGGAAGTCAACAACCCACAAAGGCTTCCAGCCTTCTGTGAATAAGCCATGCTCTTTACCCCAAGTAGAATGGCCAATCCGTAAGCGTAAGTTACCGATTGCATCATTGACTACTTTTTCTTTATCGGCACCAAAGAAAATAATGTCGCCATCTTTTGCACCAGTTCGCTTTAGGATACCGTCAATTGCTCCATCGTGGAGATTCTTGACGATTGGAGATTGCAAACCGTTGCGTCCTTCAGTGACAGAATTCACTTTGATCCAAGCCAAGCCTTTTGCGCCATAGATCGAAACAAATTGCGTGTAATCATCGATTTCGCTACGACTGATCTCTGCGCCACCAGGAACACACAAGCCTACTACTCGACCACCCGCTTGATTAGCGGCTCCAGAGAAGACCTTGAAATCCACATCTTTCATCAGATCAGTCAACTCGGTAAATTCCATTGCAACCCTCAAGTCAGGCTTATCTGAGCCATAGCGCGCCATACCCTCGGAATACGGCATAGTTGGGAAAGGATTGGGCAACTCAACACTCATGGTGGTCTTGAAAATATGACGAATCATGTTTTCAAATAAGTTACGAATCTCGATCTCATCTAAGAATGCAGTCTCACAGTCAATCTGAGTAAATTCAGGCTGACGATCAGCACGTAAGTCTTCATCACGAAAGCACTTGGTAATTTGATAGTAACGATCAAAGCCGGCCACCATCAATAATTGCTTAAATAACTGTGGAGACTGTGGCAAAGCAAAAAATTGTCCATCATGCACACGGGAAGGAACCAGATAATCGCGAGCGCCCTCAGGAGTGCTCTTGGTGAGCATCGGCGTTTCAATATCAATAAAGCCCGCAGCATCTAAATAACGACGGCATTCCATTGCAACGTTGTAACGTAAACGCAGATTCTTTTGCATTTGTGGACGACGCAAGTCGAGAACACGATGGGTCAAACGAGTCGTCTCTGATAAATTCTCATCGTCTAACTGGAATGGTGGCGTTACCGATGCATTCAGAATCACCAATTGATGACAAAGAATTTCAACCTTACCACTCACTAAATCGGTATTTTCAGTACCAGCAGGACGTGCCCGCACTAAGCCCGTAATCTGAATACAAAACTCATTACGTACTTGCTCAGCAAGTGCAAACATCTCTGGACGGTCAGGATCACAAACAATTTGGACAAAACCCTCACGATCGCGTAAGTCAATAAAAATCACGCCGCCATGATCACGACGACGGTTCACCCAACCTGCGAGGGTGACTTCTTTACCAATCAGTGAATCGCTTACCTGGCCGCAGGTGTGACTTCGCATCGACATAACAATTTCCTATAAATCAAAGAGGTTTTGGAGACTCTAATGCAGTCTTACCAATAGAACTATGGGGTGGGACAGATCCCATTGAAACAATATGTTTAAGTGCCTCTTCAACACTCATATCCAGTGCAATCGTTTGCTCACGTGGCACGATCATGAAGAAGCCTGAAGTAGGATTGGGGGTAGTTGGCAAAAAGACATTTACATAGTCTGCACCTAACTTAGTACTAATTTCTTTTGCAGGTAATCCTGTTTGAAAAGCAATTGCCCAAGAATCGGCATGGGGATAGCGAATCAATAAGGCCTTACTAAAAGCATTACCGTTACCAGATAATAAAGTCGTAGATACCTGCTGAACACTCGAATAAATAGAGCGAACGATAGGAATCCGATTAACAAATCTGTCCCAAATTCTCATCCACCACTGTCCAGCAAAATGAATGGCTAACAAACCTGTGAAGATGATTACAAGAACGACGATTAAGATTCCGACGCCTGGAAGGTTACGGAAATGCTGTAAATCAGATGAGAACTGCTCTGGAAAAACCGCAATAATGGCGCTCATGACGGAGCCAAAAACACCGTCGAGCAAGCCCAAGCCCCACGTGATCACCCAAATGGTGACGGCCATCGGGGCCCAAACGAGAATTCCAGCGATAAAGTATTTTTTCATGTTTTCTGCCTAACCTCGTATTTTAACGGGTTAGATGCCCTTTGGGCGAGAGCCTAGTAAATACCGAGGCTGATCAAGACGATCCCAGCTAAAAATCCACCCGAAAAGAGGAGTGCCCCTACGATTAAACGGTGAGTGCGGCGCTCTTCGAATAAAACTGCCCTCAAAACCTCCAATTCAGCGTTTTGATTTTGTTGCTGATTTTGGGTCAAACTATCTGCAATCAACCTTGGAAGGGTTGGCAAAATTTTTGCCCAAGCAGGCGCCTCTGTCTTCAGGCCATCAATAAAGCCCCGCCAGCCCAGCTGCTTATCCACCCACCTCTCTAAAATTGGCTTAGCTGTTTTCCACAGATCCAAATCAGGGTCCAGTTCGCGGGCTAAGCCTTCTACATTTAATAAAGTTTTTTGCAAGAGTGTTAACTGAGGCTGAATCTCCACCTTGAAGCGTCGAGAAGTTTGGAATAGACGCATCAGCACAATACCTAAAGAAATCTCTTTTAAGGGGCGATCAAAGTATGGCTCGCAAACGGAACGTACTGCCCCCTCCAATTCCTCGACTCTGGTATTCGATGGCACCCAACCAGACTCGATATGTAACTCAGCCACTCTGCGGTAGTCACGATTAAAAAAAGCTAAAAAGTTTTGAGCCAAATAATTTTTATCGATTTCACTTAGTGTGCCAACAATGCCGAAGTCAAAAGATATAAAGCGACCAAAAGTTTCAGGCTCTAAGCTGATGGAAATGTTTCCAGGATGCATGTCCGCATGAAAGAAACCATACTCAAACACTTGAGTAAAAAAGATCTCAACGCCATCTGCTGCAAGCTTCTTAAAATCTACTCCTGCAGCGCGTAACTCTGCAGTACGACCAATCGAGATGCCATCCATTCTCTCCATGACGATCACGTTGGTTCGACAAAGATCCCAATACATTTCGGGGATCATGAGTTTCTTGGAGTCAATAAAGTAACGGCGCAACTGACTTGCATTAGCAGCCTCGCGCATCAGGTCGAGTTCATCATGCAAATAAATATCAAACTCAGCAACTACTTCACGAGGCTTTAAGCGCCGACCATCTTCTGATGCTTTCTCAATAATTTTGGCCAGGTCTCTCATCAACGCCAAGTCACCCTCAATCACCGGCAGAATGCCTGGGCGAAGTACCTTGATGGCCACCGACCGGCCCTGCCACTCTGGATGCTTATCCGTTCCACGCAATACCCCGAAGTGCACCTGAGCCACTGAGGCACTGGCTATAGGGGTGGCATCAAAACTTTCAAAGACCGTTTCAATAGGCGCCCCCAATGCCGCTTCAATCAAATTCCGTGACTCAGCATTTGAAAATGGTGGCACCTGATCTTGCAGCTTAGCTAACTCATTAGCAATATCCTCAGGTAAGAGATCTCGACGCGTAGAGAGAACTTGACCAAACTTCACAAAAATTGGACCCAGCTCTTCTAGCGTTAAGCGAATCCGTTCGCCTCTCGGCAAGTTAGCGCCCGGAGAAATCCAACACAGAATTGACAATAGACCACGGCGCAATCCAGGTTTGAGATTGTCACGCAATAAAGGCAACAAGCCATAACGCCAAGCGGTAAAGAAAATGAAAAAGAGACGACTAATTCGGCGCATGATTATTTTGTCTTTTGCTCAAGTAGCGCAATACGTTTTTCAATTCGATCTACTGAATCGCGTAACTCATTGAGTTCATTCTTACGAATCATGAAGTCCCGTTTATTCAGAAGTATTTTTCTTTCTTCGCTGACGTACTCCACAACATTCTGTAGAAAGTCTTTCGTAGCAGCTTGACCAGCCTTCACCATCGTCTTAGCTTGTCGTACTGCAAAGTTAGCAGGGGCGTCACCAACCCATTTAGCGAGGTCTTCTTCATACTCCCAGCGCACCTGAGAAACTAGTCGACCGATTAATTGAGCCAAATCAGCATCACCACTAATCTTCACTGCTTTGAAAGCTTGATCGCGTAAATTGCCAGAGCTTGCAAGCAAACCAGAAAGTGCTTGCGCCGAGACCTCTAAAAGCAGACTTGCTTGATCAGTACTATCAAGAGCGGCAATTTTTCCCTGTGGGGTGATCTCTACAGCCATCTGCCCCATTGGTAAATTTAAGGAAATACTTTTGCCTACATGAGGTGACAACTCTGCCATTGCCCATGGTTCACTGGCTAATACATGATTCACCCCGCGACATAGTGCGCCGGCAGCAAGGTAATGGGTTGAGGAGGTCAAGCTATTCATGGGTGCAAAAAACCCGCACGAATGCGGGTTTCCTTAGGAAAGTATCTAAGCTTAAACCAACTGCTGAATACCTGCTAGTACCCAACCTCCGGGGCCATTCACTGGCTTACTGAGATTCCAGATTTCCGAGAAGTTACTTGCTGGAGCAGAGACTTGCTCTCGAATCATGCCGGTAAATTGAACGCTGCAGTAATAATTACCATCAGCGGTTTCGATGCCTAGCAAACTGGCCTGCATGCTAACTACTTCAGTTTGATTGGAGGCGTCGAATCTGCCTGCCAAATCTTGCTCAATAGTGATGAACATCTCAGGAGTGGTGTATTCCTTTAGAGAAACTAAATCTCCCAGATCCCAAGCTTTTTGAAGGCGGACAAAGAATTGTTTGGCGTTCTCTAAAAAAGAGTACTCCTCAAAGCCCGGAGGCATAGTGGATTCAAACTTTTCAAGACTTGGGGTGACAGCACTTGCTGAGCTGCTCACGGGCTGAAAAGCGGGCTCTTGTTTAGCAAGAGGCTCGCTAGTCCGTTGCATGCCTTGAGCACCCGAGAACGATGGTAATAGCCGTCTAATCACAAACATGATTGCAAAGCCAACTAGCAGCGCTATCAGCAAACCAGAAAACATTGAGGCCATTCCTTCGCCTAGGCCAAAGTGAGAGAAGAGGTAAGCGATACCTAGGCCTGCCGCTAAACCACCCAACATTCCGCCTATTCCACCAAAGCGACTTGGAGCTGCTGGTTGCGCTGGAGCGGCAGCAGGGGCGGCAGGCTGCGCCTGCTGAACTGGTCTTTGGGGAGGAATAGCTTGTCTTTGGATTGGGGCACTTGGAGCTCGACCAATGCTTCTACCGCCACCTAAACGCGCTGCATCAGCATCGGCTACTGCGGCAAATAACAGAGTACAACTTAACAATGCTGCTTTGAAAAAGTGCTTATTCATTCTGAACCCCCTAAATAAAATAAGTAATCCGTAGACTACCACCGCAATTGCATTTTAATATTTGATGCCGATATGGAGGGCCACAATACCCCCTGTCATGCGATGGGTATCCACTTCATCAAAGCCCACTTTCAACATCATGTCTTTGAGAGTCTGTGCATCTGGATGCATTCGAATAGATTCTGCTAGGTAACGATAACTTTCTGCATCTTGCGCAATCTTCTGACCCAACCAAGGCAGAATTTTAAAAGAATATGCGTCATAAATAGGTTGCAAGAACTCATCAGGCTTTGAGAACTCCAGGACTAGAACGCGGCCTCCGGGTTTAATGACACGCAACATCTCAGTTAGGGCTACATCCTTATGTGTCATATTGCGTAGACCAAATGCGACAGTTACTGCATCAAAATAATTTGGTGGAAAGGGAATCTTTTCAGCATCAAACTGAACGCAGGGTAAGGCCAAGCCATCATCTAGCAAGCGATCTCGACCAACGCGCAACATTGAGGCATTAATATCGCTCAGCCAAACTTGGGCATCTCCATTGATACCCCACTGGGCTGCTTGCGCAAACGCTTTTGCTAAGTCACCAGTGCCGCCAGCGATATCTAACACTTTTTGACCAGGGCGAACTTGGGCGCGCGCAATCGTCACTTTCTTCCATAGGCGATGTAAGCCAAATGACATGAGATCATTCATAACATCATATTTGTTGGCAACTGAATGAAATACCTCAGCTACCTTTCCAGCCTTTTCTGTTTCCTCAACACTCTGATAACCAAAATGGGTTTTACTCATACAGACTCTCTAGAAAATTAGTGACTGCCACAAGAGTGGGAATCTTTACTGGAGCCCATTACAGCATCGCGCTCAACTCCATGAGCATTGAGCTTAAGCAAATACTCAGCCCATAACTGTTTTTGGTTCTCTGCTAAATGCAGCAAGTATTCCCAAGTAAATAAACCCGAATCATGTCCATCAGAAAAGCTAGGCTTAATCGCATAATGGCCAACAGGCTCAATTTGCATGATCACTACGTCGCGCTTACCCGTTTGCAAAGTTTCTTGTCCTGGGCCGTGTCCTTGAACTTCTGCGGAGGGTGAGTACACTCTCAGAAACTCAAAAGGCAGATGAAAGCTTCTGCCATCTTCATAGCCTAACTCTAAGACTTTGGATTGCTGGTGGGCAACGATTTGATTAGGAATCATCAAACCAAGACCCTTTCAATACCGCCCTGATTGGCTTTGGCAACGTATTCTTGCATCCAGTCCGCGCCCAAGATTTTTTGGGCCATCTCAACCACGATGTAATCAGCCGTAGTTGAACTATCTGCATCAAAGCGGGTCAGCCCTTGCAAACACGATGGGCAGCTCGTCAGCACCTTCACATCAACTGCTGGATCATCTTTCCGAAGGGCATTAGCGCCTTTTTCCATTTCAATTTCTTTGCGGAAGCGGACTTGCGTTGAAATATCTGGACGAGTAATTGCGAGTGTTCCAGACTCGCCGCAGCAGCGATCATTTTTAGGGATCGCTTTACCATCTTCCTGCTCAATCAGTTCATTGACAGTCTTGAGGGGGTCTTGCAACTTCATAGGTGAATGACAAGGATCGTGATACATGTATTTCACGCCAGTCACGCCAGAAAGTTTCACGCCCTTCTCGAGCAAATACTCATGAATATCAATAATGCGGCAACCAGGGAAGATTTGCTCAAACTGATAACCAGCCAATTGATCGTAGCAAGTGCCACAAGACACTACGACAGTCTTGATATCTAAATAGTTAAGGGTATTGGCAACGCGGTGAAAGAGTACCCTATTATCGGTAATCATTTTCTCGGCTTTATCAAAGTCGCCATTACCGCGTTGAGGATAGCCACAACAGAGATAACCCGGTGGCAGGACAGTTTGTACGCCGACATTCCAAAGCATCGCCTGAGTAGCTAAGCCTACTTGGGAGAACAAGCGCTCTGAACCACAGCCTGGAAAATAAAAGACAGCTTCAGTATCTGCGGAAGTGGTTTTTGGATCCCGAATGATTGGAACGTAATTGGCATCCTCAATATCTAGGAGCGCACGTGCGGTCTTCTTAGGCAAGTTGCCTGGCATTTTCTTATTCACAAAGAAAATCACCTGCTCTTTAACGCTCGGCTTACCTACCGTTGCAGGTGGGTGTGCAGTTTGCTTGCGAGCCAGCCTTCGGAATAGATCATTGCCTAATCTTTGAGCTTTGTAACCCCAGCCGATCATAGTCTTACGAACAAGATTAATCGTGTCAGGATTTGTTGCATTCAAGAACAGCATTGATGCAGCAGTACCAGGATTAAAACGCTGCTGCCCCATCTTGCGCAATAAATTACGCATATTCATACTCACATCACCAAAGTCAATTTTGACTGGACATGGTGTCAAGCACTTATGACAGACTGTGCAATGGGCTGCGACATCATCAAACATCTCCCAATGCTTAATTGAAACACCCCGGCGCGTTTGCTCTTCATATAAAAAGGCTTCTATTAACAAAGAAGTTGCTAAGATTTTGTCACGAGGGCTGTAGAGCAAATTAGCTCGTGGTACGTGGGTTGCACAAACTGGCTTACATTTACCGCAACGCAAGCAATCTTTGATGCTATCGGCAATTGCGCCAATATCACTTTGCTGCATGATGATGGACTCATGACCCATCAATCCGAAGCTTGGGGTATACGCCATGCCAAGATCAGCATGAGGCATCAATTTACCTTTATTGAATCGGCCCTCTGGATCAACCCGATTTTTATAAGCGCGAAAATCTTTTAACTCTGCTTCAGTTAAATACTCTAACTTTGTAATACCAATACCGTGCTCACCAGAGATGACGCCATCGAGCGAGCGAGCCAATTTCATGATGCGATCGACGGCGTGATGTGCGTCTTGCAACATCTCGTAGTCATCTGAATTCACTGGCAAATTGGTATGAACGTTGCCATCACCTGCATGCATATGTAGCGCAACAAACACGCGCTTACGCAAAATCTGTTTATGAATGGCTTCTAGTTCATTCAAGATGGGCTCAAAAGCCAAACCGCCAAACATAATTCTCAGCTCAGCACGAACCTCAGCTTTCCAAGAAGCGCGCAAACTATAGTCTTGCAGCTGAGGAAAATAATCATCCATCTTAGTGAGCCACTCTGACCAGCGTGCACGCACTCCTGCAATCAGATCAAGGGCTTGCTGGACACGATCACCCAAGATTTCTGCACTAGGAATTTCATCATCTTCAGTTGATTTACCAAGCGGTAGAGCACTTTTTCTTAAGAAGTGCTCTAAACCATCTAAGACCTGTAATTTATTCTTTAAAGACAATTCAATATTGATACGCTCAATACCGTCGGTGTACTCCCCCATTCGCGGCAATGGAATGACTACGTCCTCATTAATCTTGAAGGCATTGGTATGACGAGCGATCGCTGCAGTGCGAGCTCGATCTAACCAGAACTTCTTGCGTGCTTCTGGGCTTACAGCAACAAAGCCTTCACCAACTCGAAGGTTCGCCATTCGTACTACTTCACTGGTGGCTGCAGCTACTGCCTCTTCATCGTCACCAGCAATATCGCCCAGCAAAACCATTTTGGGTAAGCTGTTGCGTTTAGATTTAGTGGAATAGCCTACTGCTTTCAAATAGCGATCATCGAGATGCTCAAGACCAGCTAAGATCGGTCCGCCCTGCTTACTCAGACCATCCAAGTAGGCTTTGATTTCGACAATACTAGGAATCGCTTCACGCGCTTGACCAAAAAACTCTAAGCAAACGGTGCGCATGTATTTCGGCATGCGATGCAAGATCCAAGTGGCGCTGGTAATGAGGCCATCGCAACCTTCTTTTTGAACGCCAGGCAATCCCGATAAAAACTTATCGGTCACATCTTTGCCTAAACCTTCTTTACGAAAACGCTTACCTTCGGACTCAATAATTTCAGTTTTGAGAATGCGTTCTCCAGGCTCACTCAAGCCATCAGACCAGGTCAACTGAAAGCGGACTAGTGCTGCTTCATGAATCTTGCCAAGATTATGATCTAAGCGTTCTACATCCAACCAATTGCCCTCTGGATCAACCATACGCCAGCTGGCCAAGTTATCTAAGGCTGTGCCCCAAAGTACGGCTTTCTTACCGCCGGCATTCATCGCAATGTTGCCGCCGATACAACTCGCATCAGCAGAGGTGGGATCTACTGCAAAAACCAAACCGGCATGTTCTGCAGCATCTGCGACACGACGCGTCACTACACCAGCACCAGTAAATATCGTTGGCACTTCTTTTGAAACACCGGGTAAATGTTTGCTCTTAACGCCATCAATCTGCTCAAGCTTCTCAGTATTAATGACTGCAGACAATGCATACAGAGGAATTGCACCGCCGGTGTAACCAGTACCGCCTCCACGAGGAATAATGGTTAAGCCAAGCTCAATACAACTTTTGACTAAACCGGGAATCTCGGACTCATAGTCAGGCTTTAGAACCACCAATGGAAACTCAACGCGCCAATCGGTAGCATCTGTTACGTGAGCTGCACGGGAAACCCCATCAAAACAAATATTATCGGAAGCAGTAAAACGGCCCAGTACTTTTCGTGCCTGTTTACGAATCCGCTCCACGTCTTTAAAACCGTTTTCAAAATTTTCAACGGCACGATGCGCAGCATTCAATAAGAGTTGTACTTGTGGGGCAGATTCTCCGCTAGCACGTTTCTTCACTTCACCAAGACGATGCCAAAGGGCATCAATCAGCATTTGGCGACGATTAGCGTTATCTAATAAGTCATCCTGTAAGAAGGGGTTGCGCTGGACTACCCAAATATCGCCCAGGACCTCAAACAACATGCGTGCGGAACGGCCGGTTTTTCTGACACCACGTAGCTCATTGAGGGTCTGCCAAGACCCCTCACCCAGAATACGGATGACAATTTCCCGATCGGAAAAAGAGGTGTAGTTGTAAGGAATTTCGCGCAGACGGGGTGAGCCCTCGCCGGCTTCAAACAACTGGTTTAATGCTAATGGAGCATTCATGGTGTGATATTCGTTAAAGAAGCATTTTAATTGAGCATCCCCGATATTGGCAGGAAACCCAAAAAGATGTTGGAGAAGTCTATAAACCCCAGCAAAACTAAGGGCTTAGCGTCCATCCGTGGTACGCTCATCAGATGGCAACCAACTACTTAAAGAAAATATTAGCGGCCCGGGTCTACGACGTAGCCAGGGAGACTGAGCTTGAGCTAGCGCCTGAACTGAGCAAGCGCTTGGGCAACCAAGTTTTACTCAAACGGGAAGATAACCAGCCCGTTTTCTCCTTCAAATTACGTGGTGCGTATAACAAAATGGCGCACCTATCTCCCGCAGCATTAAAACGAGGAGTGATCGCGGCATCAGCTGGAAATCATGCCCAAGGGGTAGCTCTGGCCGCAGCCAAAATGAAGACCAAAGCGGTGATCGTGATGCCTGTCACTACCCCCAGTCTCAAAATTGATGCTGTCAAAGCCCGCGGTGGCTCTTGGGTCGAAGTCATTTTGCATGGGGAGTCCTACAGCGATGCTTTTACCTATTCTCAAGTCTTAGAAAAAAAACGGGGTTTGACCTTCGTTCATCCCTTTGATGACCCTGATGTCATCGCCGGACAAGGCACGATTGCCATGGAGATTTTCCAGCAGCACGAGAAACCCATCGATGCAATTTTTGTTGCTATCGGTGGTGGTGGACTCATCGCAGGGATTGGGGAGTACGTCAAAGCAGTGAGCCCCAAAACCCAAGTCATCGGAGTCCAGTCAGTAGATTCAGATGCTATGAAGCGTTCCTTGAAAGCGAATCGTCGCATCGAGATGAAAGACGTTGGACTTTTTTCAGATGGCACTGCCGTCAAACTCGTTGGCAAAGAAACTTTCCGCATCTGTAAAAAAGTAGTTGATGAAATCATTACTGTCGATACCGATGAAATCTGTGCGGCCATCAATGATGTCTTTACCGATACCCGTAGCATTTTGGAACCTGCTGGAGCACTCGCAATCGCAGGCCTCAAGAAATATGTTGAACAACACCACAGCAAGAAGAAAACTTTAGTGGCAGTAGCCTGCGGTGCCAATATGAACTTTAGCCGTCTACGCTTTGTTGCAGAACGCGCTGATGTCGGTGAGTTTAAAGAAGCCGTCTTTGCAGTCACGATTCCAGAAGAGCGTGGTTCATTCAAACGCTTCTGTGAGCTACCAGGTAAACGGAATGTGACTGAATTTAACTATCGTATCGCCGATCAAAGACAAGCCCATATCTTTGTTGGTATTGGCACCCAAAAAGCTGGCGATAGCGAGGCCATCGCCAAACACTTCCGTAAAGCGAAGTTTGCTACGATCGATTTGACTCATGATGAGCTTGCTAAATCGCACTTGCGACATATGGTTGGCGGTCACTCTGCGCTTGCTCAGGATGAACAGCTCTATCGCTTTGAGTTTCCTGAGCGCCCAGGTGCGCTGATGAAGTTCTTAACGAGCATGGCGCCCAATTGGAACATCAGCCTGTTCCATTATCGAAATCATGGTGCTGACTACGGACGTATTTTAGTAGGTATTCAAGTGCCTAAAAATGAGCAGAAGAAATTCCAAGCATTCGTGGCAAAGCTAGGCTATCCACATTGGAATGAAACTAATAACCCTGCTTATCGTCTCTTTCTAAAATAAGATGTCTTTCTCACTCACCGGAAAACTGGTCGTCGCGATTTCATCGCGCGCCCTCTTTGACTTTGAGGAAGAAAATCGTATCTTCGAATCCACTGATGACAGCGCCTATATGAAGCTCCAGCTGGAACGTCTCTCCAAGGCCGCACAAACTGGGGTGGCATTCCCGCTAGTCAAGAAACTTTTAGCCTTCAATGAAGAAGGTGAGCAAAGAGTCGAGGTGGTGATTCTTTCGCGCAATGATCCCGTGAGTGGCCTGCGGGTCTTTCGCTCTGCAGAACATCATGGCTTACATCTTGAGCGGGGGGTATTTACCAGGGGCAGACCTCCATACCATTACCTACGTTCTTTAAAGGCTAATCTTTTTCTTTCTGCCAATGAAGATGATGTCAGAGCAACCATTGATGCTGGCTTTCCAGCAGCACGGGTATATCCAGAATCGAGTAAAACTGCTGAGTCGCATCCTAATGAAATCCGTATTGCATTTGACGGTGATGCCGTTCTCTTCTCTGATGAAGCAGAACAAGTCTTCCAGAAAAAAGGTCTTGAAGCTTTTGTCGATCACGAAAGTAAGAAAGCGGATATCCCCTTACCACCCGGCCCCTTCAAACCTCTTCTCGAAGCACTGCATCGCTTGCAACGCTCTACTAGTGAAAAGGGTATGCGGATTCGGACGGCATTAGTCACAGCGCGCTCTGCACCAGCCCATGAACGTGCGATTCGAACTCTGATGGCGTGGGGCATCGATGTTGATGAGGCTATGTTTTTAGGTGGTCTTACGAAGAGTGAATTTCTCAGAGAGTTTGAGCCCGACTTCTTCTTTGATGATCAGACGGGTCATTGCCAATCAGCCGCTACAGTTGCGCCTACTGGGCATGTGGTCTCTGGTGTTTCGAATCGACCAAAAGCGTAGTTATATGAATTCTTTACAGCTCGGCAAAAGCACGCCCTACCCAGATCAGTACGATCCAAACTTATTATTCCCAATTCAACGTTCGGTCAATCGTGCCAAACTCGGAATCAAAGAACATGCCCCACTCCCTTTCATGGGAATTGATATTTGGAATGCATACGAATTAAGTTGGCTCAACGCTAAAGGTAAACCACAAATTGCTTTAGCAGAGTTTCAGATCCCTGCAGACTCGCCCAATATGATTGAGTCGAAATCTTTCAAGCTCTATCTCAATAGCCTTAATAACAGCCGCTTTGAGAATGAGGACGAGTTGCGTCAACGTCTCATTGCTGATTTATCTAAAGTTGCAGGTAGCCAAATTACTACTCGGATCAACCCAACTGATGCCATTGCTAAACAAGGCATGGAAGAAATGGGAGGGGTCTTATTGGACCGACTGGATATTGAAGTAGACTGCGCAGCTGGCGCCGACCCCAGCCTATTGGGCGTTAATGAGTCCTTTAGCCCTGTTGAGCAATGCTTAGTCTCTCATCTACTGAAATCTAACTGTCCTGTTACAGGTCAACCGGATTGGGCAAGCGTACAAATTCGGTATCAGGGAAGACCTATTTTGGAAGAAGGTTTGTTGCGCTACTTAATTGGCTTTAGACAGCTCGGAGAATTTCATGAGCATTGTGTAGAAACAATCTTTTGTGACATCAAGCAGCAATGTAAGCCAGAAAAGTTATCTGTTTATGCCCGATATACACGCAGAGGGGGTTTAGATATCAACCCCTTTCGTACGGATTACAACGCTGTCTGGCCTGACAACACGCGCCACGCCAGACAGTAATTCAATTTAGAACGGAATATCGTCGTCCATTGCGCCTAAGGAAGCAGCATTAGAGGACGCTGCTGGTGCAGATGATTCAGCAGACTTCGAGCGACTGTAGCTCTCGCCACCTTCGCTACCACCTACTGGCTTACCACCCAACATTTGCATGGTTTCAGAAACGATCTCTGTAGAGTATTTTTCTTGACCACTCGCATCAGTCCACTTGCGAGTGCGTAAGCGACCCTCAACATAGACTTGTGAACCTTTTTTCAAATACTGGCCTGCAATCTCTGCAAGCTTGCCAAAGAATGCAACACGATGCCATTCAGTGGTCTCTTTCATTTCACCAGTTTGCTTGTCTTTGTAACGATCTGAAGTCGCTACTGAGATATTGGTTACTGCGTCGCCACTAGGCATATAACGCGTTTCTGGGTCACGTCCTACATTACCCACAATGATGACTTTATTTACCGAAGCCATGTTGTCTCCCGAAGAAAAATACTACTGTTAAAAAATGATGAAGCTTAGGTGATGTCTCAGCGGCTTATGCCTTGTCAGCGGATCTGGCGGGCAACTCCTGCATTGACCAAGCAATTATAAGCCAGCAAATTAAGAGGCCTGTGCCAGCGAAAAAGACTGAGAAAGCACCAAGGCTATCCATTAAATAGCCTCCCAGCACAGCTCCACTAAAGAGACCAATGGATTGGGTGGTGTTGAATATCCCTAATGCAGCCCCCTTGGCTTCTTTGGCAAAACGCGAAACGAGTGACGGCTGCAATGCCTCTAATAAATTGAAGCCTACAAAGTAAATCACCAAAGTAGTAGCAATTACTGAAATAGAGCTTGCACTCGTAAAGATACTTTCAGCAATCACTAATAAAACAATCGCGACTAACAGGACAGTGCGCAGGCGATGTTTCTTTTCTCCCAAAATTAAAATAGGCGCCATGATGACAAAGGAAAGTAGCACTACTGGTAGGTAAATTTTCCAATGCGAGGCAAGCGGTAGGCCAGCATCAACCAACAGACGAGGTATTACTAAGAACATGGCAACTTGGGTTGCATGCAGTACGAAGACACCAATATTTAAGCGCATCAACTCCGGACGAAAAAAGATTTCTCGCAAAGATGCAGACTCTACCTTGGGTTCAGGTTTTGAGTTGGGCAAGATAAAGTGAGTGACTAGCATCGCTATCGCCCCCAAGCAAGCCAAAACAATAAAAATTCCACGCATAGAAATGAGGCGATAAAGCGGTGCGGCAATCACTAATGAGAGGGCAAAAGACAAAGCAATACTACCCCCTACTAGTGCCATAGCCCGTGTGCGGACCTGCTCACGAGTCAAATCGGCAACCCAAGCTGAGATCGCGGCGGAGATGGCACCAGCGCCCATCACTCCCCGCCCAATCGCAATCCACAGTAAATCATCCCGTGCAGAACAGATTAGGGCACCAGCAATAAATAAAGACAAGCCCCAGAAAACGACGGGTTTACGACCGATCCGATCGGAGAGGCGTCCCAAAGGAATGTAAAGGCAAGCCTGAACAATATTGAAGATTCCGAGTGCTAAGCCAACCCAAAGCGCCCGCTCACCGCCAGGGAGCCCATGGGCATAGACACTAAATACTGGCAAAAGCAGAAAAAGGCCCAGTATCCGAAGACCATAGATGCCCGCTAAGGCCAAAGTAGAGCGAAGTTCAGAAGGATTCATAAGAAAAGGCTATATTAACAAGTTACCAAAAAAATTATGAATAACGAAATTAAAATCCGCGGCGCACGCACGCACAACCTTAAAAATATCAATCTGGATATCCCAAGAGAAAAGCTAGTGGTTCTCACTGGTCTATCGGGTTCTGGCAAAAGCTCCCTCGCTTTTGACACCTTGTACGCCGAGGGTCAACGTCGCTATGTCGAATCTCTTTCGGCATACGCCCGTCAATTTCTGCAACTGATGGAAAAGCCTGATGTCGATGTTATCGAAGGCCTCTCTCCAGCAATCTCGATTGAACAAAAAGCGACTAGCCACAATCCTCGCTCAACAGTGGGCACCGTTACAGAAATTCATGATTACTTGCGCTTGCTATTTGCTAGAGCAGGCACACCGCATTGCCCTGAACACAATCTTGCCTTAGAAGCCCAAAGCGTCTCACAAATGGTCGACACCGTATTGTCGATGCCTGAAGATACAAAGTTAATGATCTTGGCTCCGGTAGTCAGTGAACGAAAAGGGGAATTTGTTGACTTGTTTCAAGATCTGCAAGCTCAAGGATTTGTGCGCTTTCGCGTTCGATCTGGTGGTGGCACAACAAATACTGCCAAAGCCGAAATCTTTGAAGTAGATCAACTGCCTGCACTCAAGAAGAATGATAAGCACTCGATCGAAGTTGTAGTAGATCGCATCAAAGTACGTCCAGATATTCAGCAACGTGTCGCAGAATCTTTTGAGACTGCCCTGCGCTTAGCTGAAGGTAAGGCCATGGTTGTTGATATGGACACTGGCAAAGAGATGATCTTCTCGAGTAAGTTTGCATGCCCAATCTGCTCCTACTCTTTGCAAGAACTTGAACCACGCCTGTTTTCATTTAATAACCCGATGGGTGCTTGCCCATCGTGCGATGGCCTTGGTCATATCTCTTTTTTTGATCCGAAGCGGATTGTTGCGCACCCTGAATTATCTTTAGCCTCAGGTGCAATTAAGGGCTGGGATCGTCGCAATCAGTTTTACTTCAAACTTTTACAAACGCTTGCTAAACATGGTGGATTTGATCTTGAAAAGCCTTTTGAAAAGTTAAGCAAGAAAGCACAAGACCTGATCCTCATGGGCTCCGCCGAAGATAAGATTCCATTTGAATATATCAATGAACGTGGCAAGCCAAGTATTCGGGAGCATGCCTTCGAAGGGATCGTAGCGAATTTTGAAAGACGTTATCGCGAAACTGATTCAATGACAGTGCGTGAAGAACTCGCGCGCTATCAGAATGTTCGCTCATGCCCGGAGTGTGATGGTAGCCGTTTACGCAAAGAGGCCCGCTTCGTTAAAGTCGGCGATGGCAAACAGTCCCGCGCGATTTATGAAATCAGCGCTCTACCTTTAAAAGAAGCGAAAGAATATTTTGAAGAGCTCACCCTCAAAGGTGCTAAGCGAGAAATCGCCGATAAGATTGTCAAAGAGATTGGCTCACGCTTACGCTTTTTAAATGATGTGGGCTTAGATTACCTTTCCTTAGAGCGTAGCGCAGATACCCTCTCTGGCGGCGAAGCACAACGCATTCGACTTGCCTCACAGATTGGCTCTGGCCTGACTGGCGTGATGTACGTTCTAGATGAACCCTCGATTGGTTTGCACCAACGCGATAACGATCGCTTAATTGGTACTCTCAAACACTTACGCGATTTAGGTAATAGCGTGTTGGTTGTTGAGCATGACGAAGATATGATTCGCGCTTCAGATTACGTGATCGATATTGGCCCAGGCGCTGGAGTTCATGGCGGTGAAATCGTTTCACAAGGCACGCCCGCTCAAGTTGAGGCGGATCCCAAGTCACTCACTGGCGCCTATCTCTCTGGAAGAGAGGCTATTGCCGTTCCAGAAAAACGCATTCCTCCGGATGATCGCTACCTCGAAATCTTGGGCGCACGAGGCAATAATTTACAGTCCGTACACGCGAAGATTCCAGTAAGTCTTTTGACCTGTGTGACTGGCGTGTCAGGCTCAGGGAAATCTACTCTAATTAATGACACTCTGCATCATGCAGTGGCACAACACTTGTATGGCTCGACCGCAGAACCTGCAGCACATGATTCGATTAAAGGACTTGAACACTTCGACAAAGTCATTAGTGTTGATCAGTCCCCCATTGGCAGAACACCGCGCTCCAATCCAGCGACCTATACCGGCCTATTTACGCCAATTCGCGAACTCTTTGCTGGGGTCCCTGCTGCCCGTGAACGTGGCTACGAAGCTGGTCGCTTCTCGTTCAACGTCAAAGGTGGTCGTTGTGATGCCTGCGAGGGTGATGGCGTTCTGAAGGTGGAGATGCACTTCTTGCCAGATGTCTATGTCCCTTGTGATGTTTGTCATGGCAAACGCTATAACCGAGAAACCCTAGATATTCGTTACAAAGGAAAAAATATTCATGAAGTACTCTCGATGACGATCGAGCAGGCGCATGACTTTTTTGAAGCTGTACCCGTAGTAAAACGTAAGCTCAAGACCTTACTTGATGTTGGCTTGGGTTACGTCAAGTTAGGACAAAGCGCCACTACCCTATCTGGTGGTGAAGCGCAACGCGTGAAACTTTCTTTAGAGTTATCAAAACGGGATACTGGGCGAACGCTCTATATTTTGGATGAGCCAACTACAGGCCTACATTTCCATGACATTCAACTTTTGCTGACAGTCATTCAGACACTCAAGAAACAAGGCAATACGATTGTGATCATTGAGCATAATCTGGACGTCATTAAAACAGCAGACTGGATTATCGATTTAGGGCCAAAGGGTGGTGCTGGTGGTGGACAAATTATTGCCACCGGAACCCCTGAAGATGTTGCTAAAAATACTGCTAGTTTTACAGGGCACTATTTAGCGCCACTACTGAAGCGCAAAAATCCGCCTGCTAAAAAGAAATAATCAGTCTTCGAGACTGTAGTTTGTTAAATTAATTTAGCTTGGGCTAAATCAGTTGCCTCTGGATTCCCTGAGAGGACCAAGATGTCATTGGCCTGCAAGCGAAGCTCTGGGCTTAATTCGAGCTTGATGTAATCCATGCCGCCTACCTTGCGCCTGACTGCCTGAACACTCACTCCCTCGTTCTCGAGATGAAGCTCCTCTAGAGTCTTACCAATGCTGGCAGACTCTGGCAACAAGGTGATGGACTGCAAACGCCAAGATTCATTAGGCTCCGATTCGGTTTCTACTGAGCCCCTGAAATATCCTCTCAACAAACTATAACGCGCCTCGCGGGCACTCGTGATTTGTCGAACCACCTTGCGCAAAGGTACGCCCATCATCAACAACACATGAGACGCCATCATCAAGCTGCCCTCAATGAGTTCAGGCACCACCTCAGTGGCCCCAGCGGCTTGTAATTTCCCTAAATCTGCATCATCTTTAGTGCGCACCAAGACAATCATGCCGGGACGAAGGCGCTCAACCTGATGCAAAACTTTGAGCGTAGCTGGAGTATCGGCATAAGTAATCACTACCGCTTTGGCTTTAGATAAGCCAGCTGCAGTGAGGTAGTTCTCTCGACTCGCATCGCCATAAACGACGTTATCTCCTGCAGCAGCAGCTTCCTTCACTCGATCGGGGTCCATATCTAAAGCAAGATATGGAATTTTTTGCTGATCGAGCATTCTTGCCAAGCTTTGTCCGGAACGACCAAAACCACAAATTAATACGTGGTTCGTTGTGCGGACGCTCTTGGCTGCAAGCTGAGTTAAGGCTAAGGATTGCAAAAGCCACTCATTGCTAGAGAAGCGCATCGCAATGCGATCACTATATTGAATTAAGAATGGGGCTCCAAACATCGAGAGCAACATAGCTGCTAAAACAGCTTGACTTAAGGCTGGATCAATTAAATCCAGGCCATCAATTTGATTGAGCAACACAAAACCAAACTCACCTGCTTGTGCCAGACATAATCCCGTGCGAATGGAGATGCCGGGGCTTGAACCAAAAGCACGAGAGAGTAATGCAATCAAACCAAACTTAAATATCAAAGGTCCAATTAGCAAAAGTAAAACTAGAGCCCACTGCGCTTGGATGACCTTGAAATCAAGCAGCATGCCGATCGTAATAAAAAATAGTCCGAGCAGCACATCACGGAAAGGCTTGATATCTTCTTCCACCTGATGCCTAAATGGTGTTTCTGAAATTAACATTCCCGCTAGAAATGCTCCGAGCGCTAATGACAAACCAAAGTGCTCAGTTAACGCTGCCATTCCCAATACAATCAACAAGAGATTCAACATAAATAACTCTTGTGATCTCAGTTTGACAACCAATCTGAACCAACGACTCATGACTGTTTGGCCAATATAAAAAATGAGGACCAAAGCAATCGCAATCTTGATACCTGCAGTCGATAAAGCAAAGAGTAGGTCTTTTGGATTCTTACCGAGAGAAGGCAGCAAGATGAGCAGGAAGACCACTGCTAAATCTTGGAACAATAAGATGCCAATCACATTACGTCCATGCTGACTCTCAAGTTCAGATCGATCGGCAATGAGCTTAGTCACAATCGCTGTGGAGGACATAGCTAAAGCACCCCCCAGCGCAATCGCTGCCTGCCAAGAAATGGGGTAAATCCAATTCATAAATAGGCTTGCTGGTACCGCTAAAAGCATCGTCAGAATGACCTGGCTCGCACCCAAGCCAAATACGATCCTGCGCATCGAGCGCAGCCTATGGAGGTTAAATTCCAGACCCAGCGAGAACATCAAGAAAACCACCCCGAACTCGCCTAAATACTTCACTGTGGCTGAATCGTTGGCTAAGGCCAGGGCGTTGGGACCAATCAGCACCCCTATCGCCAGATACCCCAAAATGGGGGGTAGGCCAAAATAGCGGAAAATAAGAACCCCGGCCACCCCAAAGGCCAACAAGATGAGAGTTAATTGAAGAACTGACGGCATATACTCACCCCATGATAGCTAAGACTCGTGAAAGAACCCTAAAGCTTGCTCGCGACACCCTCACTATTGAGGCTGCTGCGTTGCAGAATATGCGTGACCGATTAGAGGGTGCAAATGCTGATGCCCTGGTTCATGCCGTTGAATTACTTCACGCCTGTAAGGGTCGTATTGTAGTTTCAGGTATCGGCAAATCAGGTCATATTGCCCGTAAGATTGCCGCTACTTTTGCTTCTACTGGATCCCCTGCTTTTTTTGTTCACCCTGCTGAAGCAAGCCATGGTGATTTGGGTATGGTTACCCGGGATGATGTCTTTGTGGCCCTATCAAATTCCGGTGAGACTGAAGAGCTGTTAACAATTGTTCCTATTGTTAAACGGACTGGCGCAAAACTGATTGCGCTCACTGGTGCTCCTGAGTCGGCTCTCGCTAAACTTGCTGATGCTCATTTAGATACCAGTGTTGAGAAAGAAGCTTGCCCTCTCAATCTTGCACCCACCTCCAGTACTACCGCATCACTCGCAATGGGTGATGCGCTCGCAGTTGCCTTATTAGATGCACGCGGCTTTCAGGCAGAAGATTTTTTACGCTCCCATCCAGGCGGTAGATTGGGTCGCAAGCTCCTGGCACACGTTAGTGAAGTCATGCGCAGCTTTGAAGACACACCAAAAATTCAGATTGATGCTTCATTCAAAGCGGCTTTACTCGAAATGACTGCCAAGCGCATGGGCATGGTTGTCACGATAGATCAGAACCAAAAAGTCATCGGCATACTGACGGATGGTGATTTACGACGCCTCCTAGAAAAGAATGTAGACCTAGCAAGTATTGCACTTAAAGACGCTATTACTAGTGCGCCGCGCACGATTCCACCAGAACTACTTGCTGAAGAAGCAATTGAGATGATGGAAAAACATCGCATCAATCATTTGGTTGTTAGCGATGCCAATGGCATATTACTAGGGGCTCTCAACTTGCATGATCTGTTTGCAGCTAAGGTAATTTAATTCATGCCAACTGCATTCGGAACCCACAATACCAATCCTCTAAGTCAGTTTCCACAGGCTTGGGACCGCGCCAGCAAAATAAAGCTCCTTGTATTAGATGTCGATGGCGTTATGACCAACGGGCAAGTCTGGATTGGGGCGGATGGTAAAGAATCACTCAAGGCGTTTGATATTCAGGATGGCTTGGGCATCAAGCATTTGTCTCAATGCGACATACCTACTGCTGTCATCACTGGGCGTAGCTCAAAGATGGTCTTAGCGCGTTGTGAAGAATTAGGCATCGCCCATGTTCATATGGGTGTCAATAACAAAGTCCAGGCGCTCAATGAAGTGCTCAAAAAAATGAATCTGCGTCATAAAGACTGCGCAGTCATGGGTGATGACTGGCCTGATCTCGCCATGATGGCAAAAGCAGGGCTCAAAGTTTCTCCTGCACAAGGTCACCAAGCTTTAAAAGATGTTGCGCACTATGTATGCTCTATGAAGGGTGGCAATGGTGCCGTACGCGAAGTTTCTGATCTTATCCTCAAAGCACAAAATCGATATGAGGAATTGTTGCGACAGGCCTTGAGTTAAGTAATGGAACTCAATCCAGCACAAATTAAGGTCGGAGTATGGCGTCTCTTTTTACGTCTACTGCCTCTGATCATCATGGGGCTATTGGTGTTGATGACCTTTTGGCTTGTTAAGAAGACTAGTGCGCCCGAAGGTCCAGCTATTGCCCGTGTTCGACTGCATGAGCCAGACTACACGATTAAGAATGGGGCACTATCCGCTCTCAATGAGCTAGGTCAAACAAAATATCGGGTACTCGGCAAAAAGGTAACGCACTACGATGATGATGCATCGATTGATATCGATACCCCACGCATGCGTTTATTCCAAGCCGATAAAACGCCAGTAACCGTTAAGTCGGATAAGGGTCACCTTGATGGTGATTTAACAATTCTAGACTTGATCGATAACGCAGAGATTTTCAAACCTGCTCAGGTGGCTACAGCTACTACTCCAGCAAGCTTTCGCATGCTAGCCCAGTCATCTTATTTCAAAGTACTCATTAATGATGACATTATCGAAACGAATCGACCCATTACTCTGGAGCAAGGCATCTCCATAATGCACTCTACCGAAGGCGGTAAGTTTAATAATGTGCAACAAAGCATGACCTTGCTGGGACAAGTCAAAGGGCGCATTGAGCACAGCCAAGAAAAGAACTGATGCACCTACTGATACCCTCGTCTCGCTTCCTTTCCCTGATTAGCCTAATGATGGTTGTAATGGGAGCAGCTTACGCAGAAAAAGCTGACCAAAAGAAACCACTGATTTTGGAGGCGGATAAGGTGTCAGTGAATGATGTTCAGCAAGCGTATGAGCTACAAGGCAATATTCTGCTGATTAAGGGCAGCATTCTTGTTACTGGCGAGCAAGGAAATATCAAAGTTGACCCAGAGGGTTATGAATTTGTCACCATGGAAAGTGACCAAGATACGACTGCAAGCTTCAGGCAACGACGCGAAGGTCCTGCCAATGAATTTATACAAGCCAATGGTAAAAATGTAGTGTACGACGCTAAAACAGAAGTACTCACCATCACGGGCGATGCCAGTATGAAGCGACTTCTGAACATGCAAATGCTCGACCAACTCAATGGCTGGAAAATTGAGTACGATGACGTAAAGCAGTACTATCGAGTATTCCCGCCACCGGATGCCAAAGAAAGTGATTTGCCACTAGCAAGAGCAATGCTTTCACCTAGACAAAAAGCTACTTTAGAAAAATGACTGTCGATTCAAATTCAAGTTCTGCTGCAACCCTTAGCGCACATCATTTACAAAAACACTACGGCTCTCGTACAGTAGTCCGAGATGTCTCTTTGGAAGTGAAATGCGGAGAGGTAGTTGGGCTACTAGGTCCGAACGGGGCCGGTAAGACCACCTCCTTTTATATGATTGTTGGCTTGGTTCCGCTTGATGATGGCAGAATTATTCTTGACGGAACCGACATCACCCATCTACCAATTCACGAACGTGCTCGTATGGGTCTCTCCTATTTACCTCAAGAGGCCTCCGTTTTTAGAAAACTGAATGTGGCTGAAAATATTCAAGCGGTATTAGAGTTGCAAGCACAGGGTGGAACACCGCTAAGCAAAGCTGAAATTCAAGATCGGCTTGATGAGTTGTTAAGCGAACTTCAAATTAGCCATTTACGTGATAACCCTGCACTTTCATTATCGGGTGGCGAAAGACGGCGTGTAGAAATTGCGCGTGCGCTTGCATCCCAACCTAAATTTATTTTGCTAGATGAACCCTTTGCCGGCGTTGACCCTATTGCTGTTGGTGAAATCCAGCGAATTGTCCGCTTCTTGCGTGATCGCCAGATTGGAGTATTAATCACCGATCACAACGTCCGCGAAACTCTGGGTATTTGTGACCACGCCTACATTATTAGTGAAGGCTCGGTCCTGGCTGCAGGCAAGCCCGATGAAATTATCGAGAATGATGCTGTACGAAGAGTCTATCTAGGTGAAAATTTCCGCATGTAATTTGCGATTTTTTTGATCTTTTTTGATCAAATATCGTAACTCCCTCTTGGTTTTCAGTGAAATCACTGATACGCTAAAGGTTCATGAATTCCAATCCATAGATATAAATCCGTAAATCAAGGGGCATGCTACGCACCCTTGCTATTGCTATGCGTAGACAGCGTTGTTAATGGGAGCTGATGATGAATTTGAAGATTAATAGCCGTCATGTTGAGGTCACACCAGGAATGCGGGAACACCTTGAGGCGGGTTTTGCCAAGATTCGTAAGCATTTTGATCATGTAATTGATGCATCGGCCTTTTTGATTGTCGATAAAGCCAAAGAAAAGGATTTGCGTCAGACTGCTGAAATCACCATTCATCTCAAAGGCAAGGAGCTCTTTGCCCAAGCCCATCACTCTGACCTTTACCACGCAATGGATGCGGTGGTTGATAAATTAGAGCGCCAAGTCGTTAAACATAAAGAAAAAATCCAAGATCACCATCACGAAAAACATTTAGACTAGTGTTTACCCTCAGGACACCTATAATCATTTGATATGAATGCCCTGAATGATCTTTTTGCCCTCGACTGCATCACCCTAGATAGCCCCTCTAAAAATAGGGCTGAAGTATTTGTTGATGCTGGCAAGCTTTTTGCCAATCAAATTGGCATCAGCGCTGATCAGGTAGTGGAGTTTCTCAATGCGCGCGAAGCGCTTGGCTCTACCGCTCTTGGCGCTGGCGTTGCCATTCCCCACGGCCGGGTTAAAGGTTTAAAACAACCTATTGCCGCTTTTATCAGACTAAAAAATCCAATTGACTTTGCCGCACCTGATGGTGAAGCGGTTTCGATGTTAATTTTCTTACTGGTTCCGGAGAAAGCAACGCAAGAGCATTTAGAAATTCTTTCTTCAATTGCTCAACTCTTGTCAGACGCAGATGCTCGCAAGATTTTGTCTGCTGAGTCTGATTCTGGAAAAATCTGTCAACTCATCCAAAACTGGGGTAGTAGCAAATGACCCAACCCCTCTTACTTGAAGGCGTTACAGCTCAGCAAATATTTGACGATAACGTTGCTGAACTCAGGCTCTCTTGGATTGGTGGATTAGAAGGGGCTGATCGCACCTTTCCTGCTGAGGCTGTAAAAGCAGCAGCTGCAAGCTCTGACTTAGTTGGGCATTTAAATCTCATTCACCCCAGTCGAATTCAAATCTTCGGCGAACAAGAGGTGGAGTATCACGCTGTGCTCAATCAACAACAGCGACAAGAACAAATTGCTTCATTGATTTCCAAGACTCCACCCTGCGTGATTGTTGCGGATGGAAAGACTGCAGACCCCGATCTTCAACTCTTTTGCCAACGATCATCTACCCCGCTCTTTACTACCAGTATCTCAGCAGCATCTGTCATTGATCATTTGCGCACCTATTTGTCGAAAATTGGCGCGCCTCAGATTACGATGCACGGCGTATTCATGGATATTTTAGGTTTGGGTGTTTTGCTCACTGGTGAGTCTGGTCTTGGTAAAAGCGAATTGGGGCTAGAGTTGATTTCTCGTGGCCATGGCTTGGTTGCTGACGATGCAGTGGATTTTGCGCGCCTGGGACCAGATTACATTGAAGGTCGCTGTCCAGTGATTCTCCGCGACTTACTAGAAGTAAGAGGTCTAGGTTTATTAGATATTCGCACGATCTTTGGAGAAACTGCAGTCCGCCGCAAACTCAAGTTACGCCTGATTGTCCAACTCGTTCGCCGGACTGATGGAGAATTTGAACGCCTACCCATTGAAGCCCAACATCTAGATGTTTTAGGAATTCCGATTCGGACAGTGAAGATTCAAGTGGCTGCCGGTAGAAACTTAGCAGTATTAGTAGAGGCAGCGGTCCGCAACACGATCTTGCAATTGCGTGGTATTGATACCCTAAAGGACTTCATTGAGCGACAACGCCAGCAAATGAATGCCGAGCCTGATAGCGCAAAAATCCAAGGGCGCTTACTCTAATGCAAATTAATCTGATCACCGGAATCTCTGGCTCAGGTAAATCAGTGGCTCTCCGGGCCTTTGAGGATGCAGGTTTTGATTGTGTTGATAATCTGCCAGTTTCACTATTAGAAAGCTTAGTAGGCAATCTGGAAAAGGAAGGAAGCAAACAACTGGCTGTTGCCATTGATGCTCGACGTGGCGAATCCATCTCCGAACTCCCCAAAATTTTAGAGAACTTACGAAGCCAGCATGAGCTCAGAGTGATCTTCCTCAGCGCTGATACAAACTCTTTAGTGCAACGCTTCTCGGAAACCCGTCGACGTCACCCTCTATCAGGCAGTAGCAAAGCCTTTGATTCCGCTACTTTGATTGAGGCAATTGATCGAGAGCGTGCGCTTTTGGAGCCCTTGCGTAGCCAGGCCCATTGCATTGATACCAGCAACATACCAGCGCATGCCTTACGCTCATGGATATATGACCTCGTAAAAGATAAATCACTTGGCCTAAATGTCGTCTTTCAATCGTTTGGATTTAAAAAAGGTGTGCCAAGTGAGGCCGATCTAGTTTTCGATGTACGCTGCTTGCCTAATCCTCACTACGACAAAATCCTGAAACCATTGACAGGCCATGATCAAGCAGTCAAAGAGTTCTTAGAGCATATTCCGGAAGTGGTGAGCATGGAAAAAGACATTATTCAATTTATTGAAAAATGGCTTCCCCACTATATTGCTGACGGTCGTAGTTACCTTACGGTAGCTATAGGCTGCACTGGCGGGCAACACCGCTCAGTCTATTTGGTGACTCGTCTCATGAAACATTTCCAGAATCAAAAAGCCTTGAGTGATTTACAGATTAGCTTTTTGTCCCGACATCGCGAGCTAGACTCAATCCCTGTAAAAGCAGCTTAATTGGCTGCGGTAGGCCATACTGACCTAGCTTATGCAGATCTACCCATTGATAAGTGGGATCGCTAAAACAATATTGCTCCTGTAGCTTCGCCTCCCAAATCCGCATCCACAAACGGCGATGTGTAAACACATGTTTAATCTCTTGTTGATGACTTAAGGATGAACATCTTTTTACCAACAGTCTCACATCCTGACCTCTGAAGACTGTCTTCAAGAGATCGGACGCTCCTACCTGAGAAGAATTCTGGGAAATTTTTTGATTGACTGGGGTACGAGATATCCAATCAGATTCAGGCAAGGACCATAAACCTCCCCAGATGGCTTTTGGCGGACGCTTCTGTAGTAAGACGAAATCGCCTTGGCGAAGTAAGACCATACTGCAGATAAATTCTGGTGACTTTGCCTTACTGATTTTTTTAGGTAGCAGTAAAACCTGATCGCTTAAGTTGGCCTGGCAATTTTTTTCAAACGGGCATTTTTGTTGGCCACCAATGCACACCGGTCTACGAGCTGTGCACCACGTCGCTCCAAAATCCATTAAGGCTTGAGTGTAAGTTGGCATGCTCTGCGAAGACTTTGGCAGCAAACGCTCTGCTATGGCCCAGAGCTCATCTGTTACCGCCTTTTCTTGCAAAGGTTGCTCTATTGCAAATAGGCGCGCCAGAATTCGCTTCACATTGGCGTCTAAGATGGGCGCTCGTTCCTCAAAGGCAAAAGCAGCGATGGCGCCAGCAGTCGATCTACCAATGCCTTTGAGCTGCTCTAGCAGAAGAGGATCTTTTGGAAAATGCCCATCAAAATCTTCAACCACCTGCTTAGCGCAAGCATGTAAATTTCTGGCTCGCGAGTAATATCCTAGCCCAGCCCACTCCGCTAAGACCTCGTCTATATTTGCCGCAGCGAGTTTTTTAACGTTAGGGAAGCGCTTCATGAAGCGGGGGTAACGTTCCAGCACGGTAGTAACTTGAGTTTGTTGGAGCATGATTTCAGAAACCCACACTGCATAAGCATCGTGCTTACCCTGCCAAGGCAGGCCATGGCGGCCTTCGGCCTCATGCCAGGTAATCAAGCGCTCAGCAAATTGATCAAGAAACGATTTACTCACCGCAGACTATCTCTTAGCGCTTTTGGCATTGGGAACAGAAATACGTTGAACGCTGACTTTGAACAATTTGCTTGATTGGAGTTTTGCAAACCTTGCAAGGCAAGCCTTTGCGGTCATACACTTTAGTTTGCACCATGAAATGACCAGGGTCACCATCGGTGTTAACAAAATCTTTAAGCGAGCTACCGCCAGCCTCAATTGCTTTTTTTAGAATCAATTTCACTGCGGCGGCAAGACGAGTGCATTGTGGGCGAGTCAATTTACCAGTCGCCTTTGCAGGATGAATGCCAGCCTCAAACAAACTTTCAGAACAATAAATATTACCGACCCCTACAACAGCCTCGCCCGCCAATAAAAATTGCTTTACTGCAATAGTACGTTTACGAGATTTCTGGAATAGGAGTTGCGCTCCCACCTCTCCAATAAATCCTTCTGAGAAGGGCTCTACTCCGAGTTTTTGCAATAAAGGATATTTTTCAATGGGTCCATTGGTTTTAGGATGCCAAAGGACTGCGCCGAATTTTCTGGGATCGTGCAAGCGCAAACTCAACTTCCCAAAGTCGATGGTTACCCGATCATGCAACTTTAAGTTTTCATGCAATGGTAAAACTCGCAAAGTTCCCGTCATTCCCAGATGAACCAGTAAATAGCCCGTATCCATTTCTAATAATAAGTATTTACCTCTACGAGTAATGGCTTGTAGTTTTTGTCCAAGAAGCGTTTTGGGTAGATGTTTTGGGACAGGCCAACGCAAACGACCATCAATGATTTTGACTGCCGTGACTTTACGGCCCTCAAGATAGGGCTGGATTCCGAGTCTAGTGACTTCTACTTCTGGAAGTTCTGGCATGAATCGATTGTAGATTCGCGGATTAGAATGTGCTTATGAACCTATTCTGTAAATCTGCTTTTCAGTCTATTTGCCTTGTCTGCCTTCTCAGCGCCATGAGTTTCCTGGGCTCAAATGCTCTTGCCCAATCCGAGAATGCTGGTAACGGAGAGGCGGTATTTGAGATATTGGCCTCTGAAATTGCGCTTCAGCGGGGGGAGGCTGGTCTCGCTTACAACACCTATTTAGAGTTAGCACGCCGCTACCAAGACCCACGATTAGCTCAAAGAGCAATGGAAATTGCGATTAATGCAGGGGCTTCAGATTTAGCCCTCCAAGCCGCGCAAACCTGGCAGAGCTTGGCGCCCGCACAGACTAAGCCTAAAGAAGTGCTCGTTACCCTATTGATTCTGAATCAACGCTGGTCCGAAGCGGTTCAGCCGACTATCGCACTGCTAAATCAAGAATCCTTGGCGGAACGTGAAAATACCTTGCTTCAGATCCAATCATTGCTCAGCAAAGCCAGCAATGAATCTGATGCACTTCGTGCCTTCTACGAAATTGTTTCCGAACTCAAGCCAGCCCCAAAAAATCCTGGAATTCTGTATACCTATGCAATGGCTGCCGAAAATACTGGCCATACCGAAATCATGGAAAAGGTATTACGGCAGATTCTGGTTAAAAATCCCAATGATGCCAATACGCTCAATGCCCTTGGTTATTCTTTGGCTGACCGAAACCAGCAATTAAATGAGGCGTTCAAACTCATTTCAAAAGCCCATCGCCTGGCTCCGGATGATCCCTTTATTTTAGATAGCTTAGGTTGGGTCAATTTTCGACTTGGAAAGAATGCTCTCGCATTAGAAGAGCTCAAGCAAGCGTTTGGTATGAAACCTGAAGCCGATATCGCCGCTCATATTGGTGAGGTCCTCTGGGCCATGAATCGTCACTCGGAAGCTGAAGCAATTTGGGCAGAAGGACAAAAGCTCGATGCTAATAATGCAACTCTCAAAGAAACAATCAAACGCTTACAGCCAGATTGGTCTTTAAGTGCTTCATCTTCACAAGGGTCATGGGATGGCCGATTTGCAGTCAAAATTATTGGTATTACTAATAGCCAAAACCAGGGTGGATCTGGCGGTTTTACCTTAACGCAAGATGCACAAAAAGATATTTTAGAAATTCGTAATCCCGTTGGTGGATCGATTGCAAAAATCACTATTACCCCTGGTGAAGCGAGCCTAGAAAGTAACGGAAAAATAGTTACCGCAGTAGATGCCGACACACTAGTGCAAAATACTTTAGGCCTCCCACTACCTGCTAGAGGCCTATCTAATTGGCTTAGAGGGGAAGTGCGTCCTGGAAGTACTGCTAGTGTTGAGCGAAATAGCAGTGGTCAAGTCAGTCAAATTATTCAAGATGGCTGGAACCTGAACTACACCTGGTCTAAATCGAATGTCTTAGAAAAACTGAATTTGAGTCGTAACTCTAACATCGGCTCGATTGATATTCGTCTTGTTTTCGATAAACCCAATGAGTGATTTCTTAGAGCTTCAGTCACCCGCTAAGCTCAATCTCTTTTTACACATCATTGGTCGTCGCAGTGATGGCTATCATTTACTGCAATCGGTATTTCAGCTTATTGATTGGTGCGACACGATTGCACTGAAATTGATTGCAGAAAATACTATTCGTCGCATTAATCCTTTGCCCAGCGTTCCCCCCGAACAAGATCTGGTGGTTCGCGCAGCCCAAGTTCTTAAAGATACCTATCAAGTTAAACAGGGCGTAGAAATCACACTTGATAAACAGATACCCATGGGTGCTGGACTAGGCGGTGGCTCATCTAATGCCGCAACTGTTTTAATCGGCCTGAATCATCTCTGGCAACTCAAGCTCGATCTTGCTACGCTCTGCAAAATTGGATTGCAATTGGGTGCTGATGTTCCTTTTTTTCTCTTTGGCAACAATGCTTTTGTCGAAGGGATTGGTGAAAAACTTCAGCTAATTGAGCTTAAATCTCAGCGCTTTTTGGTGATTTTTCCTGGGCAGAGCATTACCACTGCACGTATATTCCAAGACCCTCAATTGACCAGAAACCACGCTCCGATTACAATCGATGGCTTATTTGTATCGCCACCAAGCTATACCAGCAGCCAATTCGGCAATGACTGTGAATCTGTAGCGATGCAAATTTGTCCTGAAGTGAAGCAAGCTTTAGCTTGGATTGAAGCGAATTTGCCGGGCTCGGCGCCGCGGATGTCTGGCTCTGGAAGTAGCGTGTTTACTGTCTTAGACCAAGATCAGACGCCCGCTGCCCTAGAAAGAAAGTTGCAAAATCTTCCATCAGGATGGGTGGGTCGAATTGTTGGGGGCTTAAATAAAAATCCCGCTTACAATTTGATTTCTTCGGAGTAACTGTAGGGGAATCGCCAAGCTGGTTAAGGCACTGGATTTTGATTCCAGCATGCGAAGGTTCGAATCCTTCTTCCCCTGCCAAATTCTGTAGAAATATAAAGATATCCCTGGATTCTGAACCCTTAACTAATAGCCCATATCCCCCCATATGAATGCTGACCATCTAACCCTTTTTACCGGTAATGCGAATCCCATTTTGGCGCATGCGGTTGCCAAAGAGCTCAACCTGGCAATGGGAAAAGCCTTTGTTGGACGGTTTTCTGATGGCGAAATTCAGGTAGAAATTCAAGAGAACGTTCGAGGTAAAAACGTTGTCGTAATACAATCAACTTGTGCTCCCACCAACGATAATTTGATGGAGCTAATGATCATGATTGATGCTCTGAAGCGAGCATCTGCAGGGCGTATAACCGCAGTGATCCCTTACTTCGGTTACGCTAGACAAGATCGTCGACCACGCTCGGCACGGGTGGCAATTTCTGCCAGAATCGTCGCCAATATGCTGCAGTCAGTAGCCGGGATCGAGCGCGTTTTGACCATGGATCTTCACGCAGACCAAATCCAGGGTTTCTTCGATATTCCTGTCGATAACATTTATGCCTCTCCTGTTTTGCTTGCTGACTTGCAAGCCCAAAAGACCCAAAAAGAATTAATTATTGTCTCTCCCGATATTGGCGGTGTCGTCCGCGCCCGCGCGATGGCCAAGCAATTGGGTACAGATTTAGCGATTATCGATAAACGCCGCCCTAAGGCTAATGTGTCAGAAGTGATGCACTTAATCGGCGAAGTAGAGGGCCGTCATTGCGTCATTATGGATGACATTATTGATACTGGTGGCACCCTATGTAAGGCTGCAGAAGCGCTTAAAGACCGCGGTGCTAAGGGTGTAACGGCTTACTGTACCCATGCAGTGCTATCCGGTGGCGCAGTTGCCAGAATTGCTGCCTCTGAGCTCGATGAGCTCGTGGTGACCGATACCATTCCATTGAGCGCAGAAGCCTTAAAAGTGGGCAAAATTCGCCAATTAAGCGTTGCCCCCATCCTCGCGGAGACCCTATCTCGCATTAGCAAGGGTGATTCCGTAATGTCCTTATTTGCTGAATAATCCTAAAAATGGGGTTTAGCCTCCCTTTTTGAGGTTTTTTGGTCGTTTTATAGTCAAAATCCCCATTCCCACGATATAATCGAAGGCTTTTCTGTTTGGTCGCGAACGGAAATTAACCTTAATTTGGGAGTTCAAATATGAAAGTAGTCGCTTTTGAAAGAAGCGTACAGGGAACGGGTGCGAGCCGCCGCCTGCGCAACTCCGGTAAAACTCCGGGAATCATTTATGGCAGTAAAGACCCAGCCGTAGTTATTGAGCTGGATCACAATGCCCTTTTCCATGCGCTCCGTAAGGAAGCATTTCACTCATCTATTCTCGATCTCGAGATCGGTGGCAAAGCACAAAAAGTCTTGCTACGTGATTACCAGATGCATCCATTTAAGCCTCTGGTTTTACATATCGACTTTCAGCGCGTTTCTGCTACTGAGAAGATCCACATGCGCATTCCATTGCACTTTACCCATGCTGATGAATCTACAGCCGTGAAATTGCAAGGCGCGATCATTAGCCACATTGCCAATGATTTGGAAATTTCTTGCTTACCAGCAGATTTGCCAGAATTCATTGAAGTGAACTTGGCTAATATTGAAGTAGGTCACTCTATTCATGCTAAAGATGTCGCACTACCAAAAGGTGTTTCCTTGGTATTGCATGTTGAGCAAGAAAATCCTGTTTTGGTTAACGCTCGTATCCCAACTGTTAAGGCTGCTGATACAGAAGAGGCCGCTCCTGCTGCCGCTGCTGCCCCAGCCGCTGGTGCCGCTGCTCCTGCAGATGCTCCCAAGGAAAAGGATAAGGCTTAATACCTTAAAGCAACACATCTTGCATTACAGAAGACCCGCTTGCCCGCGGGTTTTCTTTTTTGCAGAAATGCTTTTATGCTCACACTATGACTAAATTAATCGTTGGCCTAGGCAACCCAGGCAGTGAACATGAACACGATCGCCATAATGCTGGCTTTTGGTTTGTTGATGCACTGGCAAAACAATTGGGGACTCGCTTCGAAACTGAAAAACGATTTCAGGGAAAAGCTGCAAAAGCGAGATGGGAATCAGAAGATCTTTGGCTACTCAAGCCCGATACCTATATGAATCTGAGTGGACAAGCTGTAGGCGCTTTATGTCGCTTTCATAAGATTAGCCCCGAAGATCTTCTCGTTGTTCAAGATGAGTTAGATCTAAAGCCTGGCAGCGCTCGGCTCAAGCTGGGGGGTGGCACTGGGGGTCACAATGGGCTCAAAGATATTCAAGCGCATCTAGGCACCCCTAACTACTGGAGACTCCGTATAGGCATTGGCCATCCTCGTGATCTCGCTGGCGATGGTCGAGCCATAGATGTAGCGGATTATGTTTTAAGAAAGCCTTTATTGGCCGAACAAAAATTGATTGAAACCAGTATCCAGAATAGTTTAGATTGCTTGCCATTATTTTTGAAGGGCGACCCTCAAGCAGCAATGCTGAACTTGCATTCTAAGGATTAGGCCACGTCTGCTTTGGGTGCAATCAGCTTCTGGTATTTAACCAGTAGCTGCTCTCGTGATTCCACATGGTCTGGATGGAGTGGGATGCAGTCAACAGGACATACCTGTCGACATTGAGGTGCATCAAAATGCCCGACACACTCAGTACATTTATTCGGATTGATCTCATAAATTTCAATGCCCATATAAATGGCATCGTTAGGACATTCAGGTTCGCACACATCACAATTGATGCATTCGTCCGTAATCATTAAAGCCATGATTCAGAATGCCTCTGCTTATTTCAATTTATTAGCTGCAGTTTTTTGGGTCAGCCATTTTTCTACTGAAGGAAAAACGAACTTACTCACATCACCACCCATCAGGGCAATCTCTCTAACAAAAGTGCCTGAAATAAATTGGTATTGATCTGAGGGGGTTAAGAACAGAGTTTCCACATCAGGGAGTAAATAGCGATTCATACCGGCCATCTGAAATTCATATTCAAAGTCAGAGACAGCCCGAAGACCACGCACGATTACGCGAGCATGATGTTCGCGCGCAAAGTCTTTTAATAAACCGGTAAAGCCAACAATTTTGACATTGGTGTAATGGCCTAGCACCTCTTTGGCGATCTCAATACGCTCATCTAAGGTGAAAAAGGGATGCTTGCTTCGACTATCAGCAACGCCCACAATCACTTCTGAAAAAATACTTGAGGCACGTCTTACCAAATCTTCATGACCACGAGTGAAGGGGTCGAAGGTTCCTGGATATACAGCGACAGTCATTTACTCTCCTAAGGCTTAATGAATCTATAGTGAGTTTAGTCGCTTCTGCCCACAAATAGACAGGCTTTTACCTGTCCAGCCTCTAAGTACTTTCCACAATCCCAAGCCGGTAGTAGGCTTTTGATTTCATCAAGAGATCGGCTTGAGGGAAATTCTACATAAATACAGCCCCCGGACGATGGATCGCAGACCCGAGAGGACTCGCTCAGAGCCTGATTCAATAAAGCCTGATCCTGAAAAGGGGGATCGATAAAGATGAGATCAAAGGACTTCGCAGATTGGCGTTTTAAAAACTCAAGGCCATCTTGCTGGGCGATCTGAACTACTCCAGTTACCGGTGAAGATTGGAGGGCAGCAAAGTTATGAGTTAAACCCAAATACGCTTTTTTATTTTTCTCTACAAGCTGAACGCTTCCCGCACCCCGAGAAGCCGCCTCAAATCCTAGAACACCTGTTCCTGCAAACAGATCGAGACAACGCAATCTTGCAAGATCTTGTCCCAGCCAGTTAAAAAGTGTTTCTCGAATACGATCCGTTGTTGGCCTGAGATCAGGCAAGTCAATCACATCGAGCAAACGACTACGCCAAACTCCGCCGATAATACGAACCTTTTTTGGGAGTTCAGTTTGTTGCCTAGACATGTTTATTGCTTGGCCCCCAACACCACAATTTTCATGCGGTCCATTGCGAGATATTTTTGGAAAGCACTTTCAACCTGCTCTCTTGTTACAGCATTCACCTGCTCTGTCCAAGTATCTAAAGTATTGAGGGGTAAGCCATTCCAAGCAATCGATGAGACGTTATCGAGTAATTTGCGATTGTTATCGATTCGCAGAGGAAATCCATTAATCAAATTCGCTTTAGCTGCATCGAGCTCAGATTGAGTGGGTCCTTTTGCAATAAATTGAGAAATCGTTTCCGTCATGACATCGAGAGCCATAGTGGCCTGATCATTTTTGGTTTGTAGGCCCGCTTGAAAAATACCGGTCTCTTGACCAGGTGCGAAATAACTAAAAACACTATAAGCAAGGCCTCGCTTCTCACGAACTTCGTTCATTAGGCGGGAAACAAATCCGCCTCCACCCAAAGCATAGTTCCCCACGATTAAGGGAAAATAGTCTGGATTATTTCGAGAAATAGCAGTCATACCCATCGCAATATGTGCTTGCTGAGAATCAAACGGAATGGTAATTTCACGCTCAGATAGATTCTGTACAGGTGAGCGAGCCAATTCTGGGAGCGGCGGTATTGAAGATCCTGTCTGCGGCAAATCCTTGACTAGGGTTTGCATAATCTCTTGAGCTTCGCTTTTATTCACATCCCCAACCATGCTGACAATCACACGATCGCTTCGATAAAACTGCTGGTGAAATTGCTTCAAGTCAGATGCGCTCAAGCCAGCGATACTTTTGACTGTCACAGCATTTCCCAAGGGGTAATCACCGTATACGGCTTTTCTAAAGCGTCGATCTAAAACAAAATCAGGCTTTGTCTCTGCTTCAAGTAAACCTGCACTAATGCGTTGTTTCTCGCGATTGACTATTACAGAATCGTAAGTTGGAGAACTTAAGATCAGTCTAGCCAGTTGTATTGCACGATCCCGAATATCAGGTCTGCTTAAACAGCGAATTCGAATCAAGGCCCGTTCACCTGTCACCCCCACACTGATATCTGCACCAAGATCAGCGATTTCATCAGCAATCTGAGCTTCTGTTAGGTTACGACCAGCAGATCGTATGCCGTTATCCAATAATTCGGCCGTCATAATCGCCAAGCCAGTCTTTGAAGCGGGATCGTAACGAGTCCCTGCGTCGATACTGATTTCAATATCGAGCATTGGTAAAGATTGTGTTTGAACTAAATAGGCTTTAGCGCCTTTATAAGAATCTAACTGCTGAATCGGTAATGCTGCCTGCACACTAGTAAGCAGACCGATGCTCATCACAGCACCCAAGACGAGAGACTGGCAATAATATTTCATTTCTGTACCCCCACTTTTGCTGATTGACGGGCCTGGGGATCCAGAATGGCGATGGTTAGCGTAGAGTCAATGAGGTATTTCTTAGCTACAGCTTGCACTTGAGCTGACGTAATTTGTTGCATACGATCTTGCACAGTATCTAAATCTTTCCAAGAAAATCCTGCCATCTCGAAGCCACCAATTTCCATAGCCTGGCCAAAGATAGAATCTCTTTTATAGACTTGATTCGCTAGCAAGCGAGTTTGAATTCTCTTTAACTCTGAATCTAATACCCCTTTATCCGTAACTTCTGCTAGCACCTTACGGATACCTGCCTCAGCTTGAGCAATGGTTTTCCCTTTTGCTAAATCAACGCCAACTATAAACAAAGCAGGTCCACGAGAAATCATGTCGTATTGAGCATCTACGTTGTCTGCCAAACGTGCTTGCTTTACTAAAGTGCGATTCAATCGAGCATTGTCATAACCATCTAGCACCGCTGCCAATAACTCTAAGGCGTATGGCTCATCATTGTTGATGTTGTCAGGCTGTAAGCGCGGAACCTTCCACGCCATAACTAATTGCGCACTATCGGCCGGAGCTTTGACATGAACTTGCTTAACTCCTTTTTGTTCAGGCTCAAGCTGTGGCTTACGAACTGGTAATTCATGTGCCCGAATACCACCATAATATTTTTCAACAAGCTGATAAGTTTTATCGGGATCGATATCGCCGGTAACAATAACAGTCGCATTATTGGGTGCATACCAATTTTGATACCACTGGCGTGCATCACTTGCTTTCATATTCACTAAGTCATTCATCCAACCTATGATGGGGTGACGATAAGGTGAACTCATGAATGCAGTCGCCATTAAAGATTCATTTAATAAGCTGTCTGGATTGTCTTCCGTCCGTAAACGACGCTCTTCCATCACCACCTGAATCTCTTTTGCAAAATCAGCGTCATCGAAATTCAAATTGACCATACGGTCGGCCTCAAGTTGCATTACCTTACTCAATTTAGATTTTTCAACCTGTTGGAAAAAAGCGGTGTAGTCACGGGAGGTAAAAGCGTTTTCACGACCCCCTTCTGCAGCAACGAGACGAGAAAATTCTCCGGGCTTGACCTTATCCGTACCCTTAAACATCATGTGCTCCAAGACGTGAGCAACTCCTGTTCTGCCATTAAATTCATCGATAGAACCTGCTCTGTACCAAACCATATGCGCTACGGTGGGCGCCCGATGGTCTTCTTTAATAATTAACTTTAGGCCGTTGCTCAGCAAATACTCATGAGTGTCCTCCGTCGACTGGGCAGAAGCGCCCCAGGCCAGTTGGCTGATGAGCCAGAATCCAAAGAAAAGAAGTTGAAGAGAGTACCGCATCTGGGTTTGCCTTGTTCTCAGATTAAATTGATAAGATGCAAGTTTTGGATTGTATCGATAATGCTTGGCCTACGTAAAACCCTCGGATCGCTTTTCAAATCAAGCCGGATTGATGAGGCCTGGTTTGATACTCTCGAAGACTCCCTGATTCAGAGTGATGTAGGTATGCCGACGTGCATGCAATTAATGGCTAGCTTACGTCAAGCTGCTAAATCAGAAAAAGTACAAGACTCAGAAACCCTACAAGCATTATTGATTCAAGAGCTCACAAGGCTATTACAAGCATTAGAGGCTCACCCAAATCCCATCTTTGAACATCAAAGTAGTCATCATCCAGAAATCTGGCTCATTGTTGGTGTCAATGGCGCTGGCAAGACCACCACAATTGGTAAGCTCTGCAAACAATTCCAGTCACAAAGAAAGTCCATTCTTCTGGCTGCTGGAGACACTTTCCGTGCCGCCGCACGTAATCAACTCTTAGAGTGGGGGCAACGCAATCAAGTCGATGTGATTGCCCAAGAAAGTGGCGATGCTGCAGCCGTGGCACACGATGCTATTCATGCTGCGATTTCTCGTAAGACGGACATATTGATTATTGACACTGCAGGCAGACTGGCCACACAAGACCATTTGATGGAAGAACTGAAAAAGGTCCAACGCGTCATCGCCAAGGTCCTTCCAGGGGCGCCTCACCACACGCTATTGATTTTGGATGGCAATACGGGCCAGAATGGTTTAAACCAAGTAAAGGCCTTCCACGAAGCGCTGGGACTCACTGGTCTGATCGTTACCAAACTCGATGGGACTGCCAAAGGCGGGGTTATTTGCGCTCTTGCCAACACCTTTCAAGACGGCCCCAAACCTGCAGTTTTAGCGCTTGGCAAAGGCGAAGGAATCGGGGATCTAATCCCCTTCAATGCTTCTGAATATTGCGCCGAATTATTTAATTAAATCAGTATCTTACACGCCTAAAAATACATTAGCACTCACTTGACAAGAGTGCTAAAATAGACCTAATCAGATAGTTAATTAATTAAATCAAAATGGTTGAAAAGAAAGCCTTTAAGCCAGTTGCTCGCGCTGCGTCTGCCGTATTGCCGGCATCACAGTCTGGGGGCGCCATGGCCTTTCCTACGATGCCTTCCCTTGGTGTTGGCACTTTAGATGCTTACATTGCCTACGTTAATCGCGTGCCGATGTTAAGCGCTGCGGAAGAATTGCATCTTGCACAAGAGTTTCGTCGTACTGAAAATGTAGATGCAGCGAGAACCTTGGTGCTCTCACATTTACGCTTAGTTGTATCGGTTGCTCGCCAATACTTAGGCTATGGCATTCCACATGCTGACCTCATCCAAGAAGGTAATGTGGGTCTCATGAAAGCGGTCAAACGCTACGACCCTAGCCAAGGTGCACGTTTAGTGTCTTATGCAATTCATTGGATTAAAGCTGAGATTCATGAGTACATTCTCAAGAATTGGCGCTTAGTTAAAGTAGCAACAACTAAAGCGCAACGCAAATTGTTCTTTAACTTGCGCAGCAATAAACCGACACTAGCGACGCTCAGACCGAGTGAAGTTGACGCTCTAGCAAAAGCACTAGATGTACGTGGTGAAGATGTTAGGGAAATGGAAATGCGACTCGCCGGTGGTGATATCACCCTTGAGGGCGATGATAGCGATGAAGACGCTGCTTATGCGCCTATTCAGTGGCTGTCCGATTCAAACCAAGAACCCACCGCCATGCTGGCTGCGGTGGATGCTGATCATCTTCAGGGTCCGCAATTAGATCAAGCGTTGATGTCCTTAGATGAGCGTAGTCGGAATATTGTGCAATCTCGTTGGTTGGCAATGGATGCTGATGGCCATGGTACTAAAACGCTACATGACCTTGCGGCAGAGTATGGAATTTCTGCTGAGCGCGTGAGACAGATTGAAACGTCTGCTCTCAAAAAGATGCGTGCCCTACTTCAAGCACAAGCCGCTTAAACCCGACCGCTTACTTCAGCAGTTCTTTCAAATCATGCGCTAAGGTCTCGGGGCCTTGCGCATGTTTAATGTAGAGACGCAAGTGCCCCTCTGGATCAAAGACATAACTTCCAGCAGTGTGATCGATAGTGTAAGACCCTGGGGATAAGCCGGGCACCTTCTTGTAGTAAATCTTAAAATCTCTCGTGACTTTTTCAAGAGCAGCTTCATCGGCAGGGCGGAGCCCCATAAAGCGGGGATCAAACGAAGGCACATACTGTTTTAAGATCGCTGCCGTATCGCGCGCTGGATCAACTGTCACGAACAATACCTGCACCTTATCAGCTTGAGGGCCAAGCAGCGTCATGGCTTGCTGCATTTCAGTTAAGGTAGTTGGACAAACATCAGGGCATTGGGTGTAGCCAAAGAACATCACGACGACTTTGCCTTTGAAATCAGTAAGAGTTCTGGTTTTTCCATCTACATCGAGCAAACTAAAATCACCGCCGAAGCCACTAGCACCCGTAATGTCAATATTCTTAAACTCAGGCTTAGGACTACATGCTAAGAGTGCCAGAGTCATCAAGGCCATTACGAGGGTGGAGATAGAGAAGCGCTTCATCTTAAATAAAGTAATGATCAATTAATAAGGCAGCGAACAAGAGCGATAAATAAGTAATCGAAAAACGGAAGGTTTTCTTCGCTAAGGTATCGCTATAAGAAATAAATAAAGCAACTACATAAGCCAAGAAAATAAACCCTAAGACTAATGCTGAGATTAAATATACCAAGCCACTCATCCCATAGATATAAGGTAATAGAGTGGCTGCAATCAATATCAAGGTATACAACAGGATATTGAGTAATGTAAAGCGCTCACCATGTGTGACTGGGAGCATCGGCAATCCTGATTGGACATAGTCGTCGCGACGGTACAGAGCCAAGGCCCAAAAGTGTGGCGGCGTCCAAACGAAGATAATCAACACCAACAACCATGCCTCCGCTGGCACTGAATTGGTCACTGCAGCCCATCCCAAAGCAGGTGGCATTGCACCAGAGAGGCCGCCAATGACGATGTTCTGTGGCGTAGCTGGCTTGAGTAACCAGGTATAGATCACCGCATAGCCTACAAAGGTGGCCACAGTGAGCCACATAGTTAGTGGGTTCGTGAAGTTCCACAAAATAAACATCCCGATTGAGCCCAGCACAATAGAAAAAATTGTAATGTGAAAGGGAGAAATTTCTCCAGTAGCGGATGGGCGCCAAGCAGTCCGTTTCATCTTGGCATCAACTGCTTGCTCAATCAAGCAATTCATCGCAAATGCAGCGCCGGCCAGTAACCAGATACCCACCACACCACCAATCAAAATTGAGGTCGGTACCATACCAGGTGTAGCCAAGAACATTCCAATCACAGCACAAAAGACAGCTAACTGCGTCACGCGTGGTTTTGTTAGTACCCAAAATTGGCGCCAACGAGGTAAGTGCACGACAGTATTGGACTGTGGAGTATTCATAATCGCTTTGGCATCTTAATCTGAATTGCCGTTTTCCATGAAGCCCAGTTACTCATTCTGACGAGACAATAAACGAGTGCAGCTGCTCCAGCGGTATGGAGTAGAGCTGCTAATAAAGGCCACTGAAAGACCACATTCGATATCCCTGTTAGCAGCTGCAGTAGTAAAAGACCAATGAGTAAGCCGCCTAGCCGATACAGATCGGGTTGTGCTGTCCGACTAACGCTGCGCGCACTGAGGCCCAGAGTAACTAGAGTAAGAAACGCTGCAATAGCAAATAGACGGTGCGCCCAATGAATGGTTTGTAGTGCGTTAGGAGTAATGTAATCTCCTGCTGCATTCTTGCCTAACTCTCTCCAGAGTGTGAAGCCTTCATGCCAGTTGGTATCAGGCCACCATGCTCCGTTGCAACTCGGAAAATCTGGGCAGGCTAGTACTGCGTAATTGGTACTCACCCACGCGCCCAAAAAGATTTGGATTCCTAAAACTACTAGGGCCAGACTCACAAGCCATGCTGAGAGTGGCTTTTGTCTCAAAGACACAATCACTGAAGATGGAATTGACCAGGTTTGTTGTGCATAAAGCGTGAGGCAGGCAAGCAGACACAAGGCCAGTATTAAATGCGTACTGACAATGATCGGCTGGAGTTTCAAAGTTACAGTCCAAGCCCCAAAAGCCCCCTGAATACAAACTAGCGCCAACAATCCTAAGCTAGCAATTAACGGCTCCTTGCCCAAAGATTTGACTTTAGTCCAAGCTATGATCACTTGCACAATAATTAAAGTGCCAACTGTCATTGCCAGATAACGATGAATCATTTCAATCCAGGCTTTGAGCAGAGTAACCGGCCCTGATGGCATGGCGTTCTCGGCCAATTGAATATCTCCGATTGCATGCCAGGGATTAGAGTTTCCGTAGCACCCTGGCCAGTCGGGACAGCCTAAACCAGAATCACTCAAACGAGTGAAGGCACCAAAAACAATTAAATCAAAAGTCATAAAGACTAAGAACCAATTGAGTTTTTGAAAAAAAGAATAGCCAGGTCTTCTCCAAAGATAAGCCAAAGGAATGCCAGCAAAAATGAGGGCAATGACTGCAAGTTCAGCGAACAAAGCCAAATTGGGCATTACAGTCTCTCGCCCTTGTGATTGAGTCGCAGTAACTTCTCTAGATCTTTTTTCATACTGCTAAATTCTTTTGGTGAGTTACTAACTGGAAAGTACATCATCTTTTGAGCACTAGGATCAATCAACTGAATTGCTTGACCTGCGCCCTGGGCATTGAGCCAATCATTAAACTGAGCTCGCAACTTCGGATCGGCTGGTAAATTCACCACACTAAAGCCGGCTACCTCGTGATCGTAGGCTTTCGCAATCTCAGGATCAATTGATTTGCCATCTGTATTTACCCATAGCAATTGCACTCGACCCCCTTCTCGACCTACGCCAACTCGCAACTGTCGCATTAAATATAGGCCCTCAACGCAGGATGGATTTTGCGTTGTGCACTCGGCGGCAGGACGAGCGATTAACAAGGTCCACTTCCCACTCAACGGTACATCAAACCAAGCGGGATTAGTATCTTGTACTGGCTGCACTAAAGTACCAAAGTTTGTTTTGCCACCTTCAGGCTTAATAACGTAATACGCCAAATACGATGCAATCACTGGTGCGGCACAGGCAAGCAATAAGAACAACATCTGTAAGCGCCCGCGACGGGTCCGTGCATCAATTGCAGCACCCTCTGACTGTGCTGAAGGAATCAATAACTCTTCTTTACTCACTAATACTCCCAGATAACTTTCGATATTGCCTAAGGCCTGTAACTAACCAAAACAAAAATGCACAAGCAGCTAAAGCAAACCACTGAAAGGCATAAGCATAATGGCGATCTACCCCTGTTGTCAGTGGGGCCCATTCTCGAACCAAGCCATCAGCCTGACCAGTTTGCACCTCACGCAATATATAAGGGCTTTGGGTCCAGCCGTGGTTCTTAGCCTCTTGCTCAAGAGCCAGATTTTGTTGAATACGGGGCTTACTGCCAGGCCCTTGATTGCTATTACCAAACTCATAGACTTTGCCAGGAGTGGCAAAAACAGTCCCCTCAATCGATACAACACCTTTGGGCGTATTGATGGCTGGCAGTGCGACCCTGTCTAAGCCATTGCGGGGAGCCCAACCTCGGTTTACCCAAAGAATCTGACCACTCTCCAATCTGAGCGGCATCATCACATAAAAGCCTGCTGGAGCTGCTTCGCCGTCTTTGTTAACGGGCCGCGGGCGGTTATCTAACCAAACTACCTCTTCAGAAAGAAAAGCCCCCTGCGCCCGCATACGGCGCTGATTGACCTCTTCCAAAGTCCAGTTCTGAGCATTTGCATTCAGAATGGGCATTTGTTGCTTTGTAACTAAATTGGCAGCGAGCATAATCTTTTCATGGGCTCTGCGTAACTGCCAAAAACCAGCGCTGCTGCAAATGATGATCGTGATTAGGGCTGCTAAAGTAGCAACTATGCGTTTGGTAACGAGACTAGAAAAAATATTCAATTGAGGATGTAGAAATGAAGTGGATTATTCCCATCGTACTGCTAATGATCGTTGGAAGCTTGGGCTCAGCCCTGTATTACATGATGAAGGGCAAAGGCTCTGGCCCAAAAATGGTGTATTCCTTAATGTTCCGCATCGGTCTATCGCTAGTTCTATTTTTAGGAATTTTGCTTGCGTATTACTTTGGTCTCATTCAGCCCACCGGGATCCGAGTCGGCACAAACTAAGCAAAAATACTTCAGCAAAACAAATCGGGGCTCTTAAGCCCCGATTGTTATTGAAATTACATCCAGTAGACGCAGATATATAAACCGAGCCATACGACGTCAACGAAGTGCCAATACCAAGCGGCACCTTCAAACGCAAAATGGTGCTCGGCGGTAAAGTCACCACGAATCAAGCGACGTAATACGATTGCCAGCATCGTGCCGCCCAAGAATACGTGGAAACCATGAAAGCCCGTCAACATGAAAAAGGTTGAGCCATAAATACCTGAGGTCAATTTGAGGTTGAGCTCATGATAAGCATGGTAGTACTCGAATGCTTGAAAGCATAAGAAGACAAAGCCGAGTGCAACTGTGGCAGCCAAACCAATGATGGCTTGCTTCATGTGATTCTTGACTAAGGCATGGTGAGCAAACGTGATTGTGACACCAGAGCTCAACAACAACAAAGTGTTGATCGTAGGAATCGGCCATGGACCCATGGTTTCAAAAGGAGCAACCAAACCAGCAGGACCATCATTAGGCCAGACTGCAGAGAAATTTGGCCAAATCAATTTACTTTCTACATCACCCATCCAAGGCATTGCGATGTTTCTAGCGTAGAACAGTGCAGAAAAGAAAGCGGCAAAGAACATGATTTCAGAAAAGATGAACCATGCCATTGACCAACGATAAGAGACGTCTACGTTAACGCCATTTTTACCCGCGTTGGACTCTGCAATCGTATCCCCAAACCAGTGATAGAGAACATAGAGTACCCAGATAACGCCAGCAATCGCCATGGATCCACCCCATGATGTGTGATTGACCCAGCCGACCATGCCAAAACCAAACGCAATCAAGCCGATCGCAGCCATGACTGGATGCCTAGACAAGGGGGGGACATAGTAATAAGGGGTTGAATTGGATGACATCTGATTCTCTCTATTCAATCAAAAAATTATTAATGGGATACCACTGCTCTCACAATTAACAGGAGGATAGCCATAAATACTAAAGCACCAAATACACCTGCAATGATAATGTGAACAAAACTGAGTGAAGCAACATCGTCTTGAAGACCCGCTTTTTTGCGAACTCCTAAAAAAGCCCACAAGACCGCTTTCATGGACTTCAAAAAACTGCTCTTTTTCATATCAGCGCCTTTGATTTCGGTGTTGTCGCTCCAGGCGCTGCAGGAGGTACTCCAACCTCAAAGAAGGTATAGGACAAAGTAATCGTCTTAACATCATCTGGCAAACCAGCATCAATTACAAAGACAACCGGCATTTTTCGTGTTTCATAGGCCGCTAAAGTCTGCTGCTGAAAACAGAAACACTCTAGCTTCGTAAAAAACTCGGTGGCGCTTTTAGGCGCATAACTGGGTATTGCTTGCGCTTGAACTGGTCGGTCTAATTTATTGGAGACCTCATACACAATTTCAGTCATTTCGCCAGGATGAACTTCCAAAAAGTTTTTCGCTGGATGAAAGTTAAATGGACCACGACTATTAGAGTCAAACTCTACTGTGACCTTGCGGGAATAATCTATCTGAGTATTGCCCACTTTATTGGGGCTATAGGCTCTAACGCCATAATCATTTTTGCTAGTCACTACGTTAATGCCCGTCACCTGGCACAAAGCCTTATACAAAGGCACTAAGGCATATCCAAAACCAAACATCAATACAGAAGCAATTAAGAGCTTCAGCAGAATTTGACGGTTGAGGTTTTGAGATAGGGACATTAATCGATCGAAACTTAATTCAAGAGGCTATGCTTAAGCAGAATGCCAATGAAGAAAACAATTGCAATGCTTAAAAGTACAAACCCCAAACGCCTGTTATTGGCGGCTGAGGTTTGTTTTTCAGGACGTGTAAGTTCCGGCTTCATGAATCTGTTCAGCGTTTGGTGGGGTCTCAAAAGTATGATGAGGTGCTGGTGAAGGCACTGTCCACTCCAAACCCTTAGCTCCATCCCATGGTCTCATTGGCGCTTTTTGGCCTTCGCCACGATAAGCAGGCAATGCTACAAAGAATAAGAAGTAAACCTGAGACAAACCAAATCCAAGCGCGCCAATAGAAGCGATCAAGTTGAAATCAGCAAATTGGGTTGGATAGTCAGCGTAACGACGTGGCATGCCCGCTAAACCCAAGAAATGCATTGGGAAGAAGGTGATATTAAAGAAGATCATAGAAGACCAGAAATGAATCTTGCCACGAGTTTCGTTAGCCATCATGCCGGTCCACTTTGGACACCAGTAGTAGAAGCCAGCAAACATTGCAAATAAGGAACCTGCTACCAACACATAGTGGAAGTGGGCGACTACGTAATAGGTATCTTGTAAACCAATATCAATTGGCGCCATAGCGAGGATCAGACCTGTAAAGCCGCCCATGGTAAAGACGAAAATAAAGCCAACTGCCCACAACATCGGAGTTTCAAAGGTCATGGAACCTTTCCACATCGTTGCAACCCAGTTGAAAATTTTTACGCCAGTTGGAACAGCGATCAACATCGTGGCATACATGAAGAAGAGCTGACCAGTGACTGGCATACCTGTTGCAAACATGTGGTGTGCCCAAACGATGAAGGACAAAATCGCGATCGATGAAGTTGCATAAACCATCGAGCTATAGCCAAACAAGGTTTTTCTGGAGAAAGCGGGAACGATTTCACTAATGATTCCGAATGCTGGAAGAATCATGATGTAAACCTCTGGATGACCAAAGAACCAGAAAATATGCTGGAACATAACAGGATCACCACCACCTACTGCGGAGAAAAATGAAGTACCGAAGTGACGATCGGTTAACACCATCGTAATTGCGCCGGCCAACACAGGCATCACAGCAATCAACAAATATGCGGTAATCAACCAAGTCCAGCAGAACATTGGCATCTTCATCAAAGTCATGCCAGGAGCGCGCATATTCAGAATCGTAACGATGATGTTGATCGAGCCCATGATGGAAGACGCGCCCAACAAGTGGAGCGCAAAAATCGCCATATCCATACCAGGACCCATTTGTGAAGTCAAAGGAGCATAGATAGTCCAACCACCAGCAGGAGCACCACCAGGCGCTAAAAAGGAGCTCAATAACAAAGTAGCGGCTACTGGCAGAATCCAGAAACTAAAGTTATTCATCCGCGCGAAGGCCATATCAGAGGCGCCAATTTGCAAAGGCACCATCCAGTTAGCAAAGCCCACAAAGGCAGGCATGATGGCGCCGAACACCATCACCAATCCGTGCATCGTAGTTAACTGATTGAAGAACTCAGGACGGAAGAATTGCAGACCTGGCTGGAATAATTCCAAACGAATACCCATAGCCATGGTTCCGCCAGCCAACAAGCTGACGAAAGAGAAAATCAGGTACATCGTACCGATATCTTTATGGTTAGTAGCGAACAACCAACGACGCCAGCCATGCGGCGTGTGATCATCATGCGCATGATCATGTGCGTGATCTAGAGAGCTAGTAACTGTATTCATGTTTACTCCGGTTTCGTCTTTTCTGTATTAGTAAATAAATTACTTGCCACTGTGTGCCGTAATAATTTCTTGAGTCTGGATTACTTCACCAGTGTGGTTACCCCATGCATTTCTAGTGTAGGTAATCACAGCAGCAATATCAGCATCTGATAAAACACCGCCCCACTTCGGCATCGCATTCTTACCATTGAGCAGGATGTAGAACTGAGCTGCTTTGGGTCCATTAACAACTTTGTCTCCATCGAGAGCGGGGAAGGCGCCAGCGCCTTTACCGTTGGGCTGATGACACGCTGCGCAATTAGCTGCGTAGACTTTTTCACCGCGGGCTTTTTGCTCTTCCAAGGTATAAACCTTTGCAGGATCTTCGCCACCAGCAGTCATTGCTTTTTGCTTATCAGCAACCCACGCTGAGTAATCCTCTGGAGAAACTACCTTGACTACGATCGGCATGAATGCATGTTCAGCACCACACAACTCGGAACACTGACCGCGGAAGGTGCCGATCCGGTCGGCACGGAACCAGGTATCTCGCACAAATCCAGGGATCGCATCTTGTTTCACACCGAATGCAGGAATGGTCCAAGAATGGATAACGTCGTTTGCAGTCGTAATCAGACGAATCTTTTTACCAACCGGTACCACCATCTCATTGTCGACTTCCATCAAATAGGTATTTGATTTTGGAGCGAGATTGTTAATTGCTTCGCGTGAAGTAGATAGTGTGGATAGGAAGTTGATACCTTCACCCTCACCTTTAATGTAGTCGTAGCCCCATTTCCATTGATAGCCAGTTACCTTAATAGTGATATCTGAATTGGTGGTGTCTTTCATCGCTACTACTGTTTTGGTTGCAGGCAAAGCCATACCAATCACAATTAACAGCGGGACAACAGTCCAGATGATTTCAACAGTAGTACTCTCATGGAAGGAAGCTGATTTGTGGCCAAGTGATTTACGGTGCTTAAGAATGGCATAAAACATCACCCCGAATACGCCGATAAATATCACCGCACAAATGATCAGCATCATGATGTGCAAACCATGAATTTGTTCCATGATTTTTGTTGCTGGTGCAGCAAAATTGATTTGATTTACGGCTGGGCCGCCTGGCATGTTTTCAGTAGCGTTTGCTAGCGTTATGCCCAAACTTGCTAAAAGTGTTAGCGAAGCCTTAGTGACTTTTCCAAATAAATTCATCTTATTCTCTGTTTATTGTCCCGAGCAAATTGAACAATCTCGCTTGGGATGCTCAAAAAGCGGTATCTAGCCAATACATCCAGCCGCAATTATAGGGCGAATAATCCGCTTTGACATTTTGATCCTTTGGAGTACAAAAGCATTCTTAATGGGTTGTAATGATAGTAAGTACTTACATTTAATTAGAATCATGTCTTGTCTTGCGCTGAATTTGTCCTGGATCGATATAGGCGAGCTGATCCTTGGCTCTGGTGAGATGTTTACCAATTGCCCAGGCATGCCCGTAGACCACTTCAAGGGTCATTTTTGATGGCAAATGTTGAACAACCCCTTCTATACGAGTGTCTTCATTCATTAATTGCAAAGCAATTGAATCTGCGATCAAAAGGGCATCCGATTCGTATTCCAAATAGAGATATTCCATGTCCATGACCGGCTCCGAAAAACCCTCCGACAGAACTGCATCGCCCATATCGTGCATATCCCATGGGCTCGCTAATTTTTTCAGACTGCCTTCCAACTCTGGAACGCCAATAAACTCTTTACCGGTATCTGGGCCTAAATAGGCAAAAGTGAGAAGCCCTCCTTCTCGAAGGATGCGCCAACATTCCTGTAAAAAATGTTTAGGGTCAGGAAGGTCTTGAAGCAACAAGTCACTGAACACTAAATCTACTGAATCATTTGGAAGTTCGATGCGTCCAGTCTGGCGATAACTGTCTAAGGAAAACTCCCTGCCGCCATGCACTACTGCGCGTAATTTTCGTGATAGCTGAAAGCATCGCAAAGCCCATGCGCTCATAGTCGACTCTGAGGCGCTATTCATTTTCACGCCTGGGAATCGTTTGCTCAAAAGAGCGGCATGCTTGCCCGGAAAATCCGGAATCACTAGCATCTCGTTTACATCTAACTTAACGATCTCTAGCTTTTGTATCATCCGATTTGCAATTTCGGATTGAAGCCATCTTAAGGGTCGGGTCATTTGCTCAGTATACTCAGCGGCCCATGTTTTCATTAGCAAAACTATTGCCTAGCGCCTGCATTATTTGCGAGTCTTTTCAGGATGATCTGGTTTGCCTAGCTTGCTTGAAAAAGCTGTCTAACGAGGCGCTTTGGAATTATGAGTGTTGTAGACAATGCGGGATTTGCTTAACTGCAGACGAACTGCAGGCAGGGTGCTGTGATGAATGTCGAGCAGAGCCTCCATACTTTGATGAAAGTTACTGTCTTGCTTCCTACGACAGCTGTTTACAGAAAGCACTACATGATTTGAAGTATACGAAAAGGATTAGTGTTGCGCATGGTTTAGCGAGGGTGTGGAATGACATTCTATCTTCTAGATTAAATTATCTTGAGATTGACTTTGCGCTTCCTGTACCACTGAGCCAAACCAAATTATGCGAGAGAGGATTTAATCAAAGCTGGGAAATTTTACGTCGCATACAAATACCAAGCACCATGCAAAAACTAGCGTTTGCACTACAAAGACATCACGCATCACAGGACCTTGTAAGAATTGGTAGCAGCTCTCGCACACAAATGATCAAAGGAATGTTTTATGTCAATCCTCGCTATCAGAGGCTGATTGAAGGGCGTAATGTCGTGATTTTTGATGATGTAATGACAAGTAAGGCAACATTGAATGAAATTGCTTACGTTCTGAAGGACAATGGAGCTTCACGCATTACGAATTGGGTATTACTGAGAACCCCAAGATACAAGATCAAAAGATTACAGCATGTTTAATATTGTTTTATTCGAACCAGAAATCCCGCCCAATACTGGAAACATCATCCGCTTGTGCGCAAATACTGGAACCTCGCTTCATTTAATCGAACCTCTGGGTTTTCCGATGGAAGATGCAAAGCTTCGCAGAGCAGGCTTGGATTATCACGAGTTTGCCAGCGTCAAAGTACATCAAAACTGGCAAGCTTTTTTGAGGACCGAACAGCCTAATATGGATCGGGTTTTTGCTTTAACGACCAAAGGTTCAGGGAAATTTCATGCAGGTCAATATCAGCCCAATGATTACTTTGTCTTTGGCTCTGAGACCAAAGGCATTACTGACGAAGTGAGGGACTCCATTCCAACTCAAAACCGGATGCGTTTGGCAATGCAGGAGAGTAGTCGCAGCCTCAATCTTTCGAATACAGTTGCAATAATTGTCTATGAGGCCTGGCGACAGAATGGCCTGCAAGGTGGCAGTTAAAAAATTAGCTGAATCAGGCTTCTGTTGTAGGGTCGCGGCCCATTAATTTCTGCAAAGCCTCTTGCGCACCAACGTGACCAGATAAAACCTCAGTCATGGCGTTGGTAATAGGCATTTGTACCCCCAAGCGCGCCGCTAGATTACTCACTGCAGCAGCACATAAAACACCTTCGGCCACATGCCCAAGTCCATCCAATATTTTTTGCAATGGTTGACCTGCGGCAAGCGCTAAGCCAACTTGCCGGTTCCGTGAGAGATCACCCGTTGCCGTCAAGATCAAATCGCCAACACCCGTCAATCCCATGCAGGTTTCAGAACGCCCGCCAGCGGCTTTTACTAAACGCATCATTTCTGCTAAGCCCCGCGTCAAAACTGCTGCACGCGCATTCAAGCCTAGATTTAAGCCATCACTAATGCCTGCCACGATAGCCAGTACATTTTTAATTGCACCGCCTAACTCGACTCCAATCAAATCATCGCTTGCGTAGATTCGCATATTGCCGTGATGAAAAGCAGTTTGCACAATTGAACAAAGTTCGTCTGATTGACTTGCCACTGTTAAAGCGCAAGGCATTCCATTGGCTACCTCTTTAGCAAAACTTGGGCCAGACAAAACACCATAGACATGTTTAATGCCTTTGTTATGTAAGCGATCTTCTCGCTCGACTACTTGATGGGGCAAAAGGGCTGAGCTGGGCTCCAAGCCTTTACAGAGCCAAACGATATTTAAAGAATGCTTTGCTACTTGCAATACTTGAGCCAGTGTCTGCGCTAAACCAGCCATCGGTGTTGCAATCACCAATAGATCCTGCGAGTCCAGTCGATGAATTGCCTCAGAGAAACTGGCTTCAAGACGAAGACCCTTGGGGAGTGTGAAGCCTGGTAAGTAGGTACTGTTCTCACCCTGCTTCTGAATGTGCTCAATCTGCTCTAAAGAGCGCGACCATAAACAGACTCTGTCATGCTCAAGAGATCGGGCAGCCTGAACAGCCATTGCCGTTCCCCATGCTCCAGCTCCAAGCAGCGTCACTTTCATGATCTGTTGGCCTATGGAATCTGCTTAGTTGGGAAGAATGATTTTGCTTTCTTCAGCGGAGCTATTCTCTGAGTCCGCACCAGCCTTTTGAGCCTGCATCAAGCGATGCTCATACATTCCATGGAAATTCATTTCGTTTAAATGAATTGGCTGGAATCCGGCACGACTAATAGTGTCCGCAATATTGGAACGCAAATAAGGATACAAAATGGTTGGGCAAGCAATGCCTAACATTGGATCAATCTGCTCTGGAGGGATATTGGTGAACTCAAAAATACCAGCTTGATTGGCTTCAATCAAAAATAGCACTTTGCTGTCGATGCGCGCTGTCACGGTAGCCATGACACAAACTTCAAATAGCTCTTCAGACAAACGTGTTACCGAAACATCGGCCTCCACTTGCACCTGTGGCTCTTTGGCAATCAATAAAATTTCAGGGGCATTAGGCTGCTCTAAAGAAAGATCTTTGAGATAAACGCGCTGAATTCGAAAGCCTGGTGCTTTGTCGTCATTCGAGCTGTCTTGAGTTGAAGTCGTTTTATCGTTCATGAAAATTCTCTCTATTGAATATTTACGCCAAAAGAAGATCTAACTGTCCAGCACGATCTAATGCAACGAGGTCGTCGTATCCGCCGACATGAGTATCGCCAATATAGATTTGCGGAACTGTTCTGCGACCTGTTTTTGTCATCATGATTTCGCGCTGGGCTGGGTCCTTATCGATCAAGACCTTCTCTAAATTACTAACGCCTTTTTTTTGTAAAAGCTTTTCAGCCATCACACAGTATGGGCAAACTTGAGTGCTATACATCATTACCTGTGGCATATTTTTCTACTTTACCAAGGGCAAAGCGGCTGCCTTCCAAGCTACGATGCCGCCGTCCAAAGCAGCTACCTCGGCAAATCCCAGTGTTTTAACCGCGGCTACCGCCTTACGGGAATCATTGCCATTCTCACAAATCAAGACTACAGGATGCTTACGATCCAGCTTTAGCTTACCGATCTCGGCCTCCAAGGCAGTAGCCGGAGCAAATTTCGCTCCTGGCAAATGGCCTGCTTTAAAGGCATCTTCAGCGCGTATGTCGAAAACATAGGCCTTACGACGATTGATCCAAATTGTCGCCTCGGTTGGAGACAGGCCCTTTCCACTAATAAGCGTAGATAATGTGGGTAGGAAGAGTGCGATGCCTGAAACCAGCAGTAAGGCAATTAGCGCTAAATTGTCAATTTGAGTGAAAAAGTTCATCACCAGATTATAGAATGGCTCTATGAAACAACTTGTTCTTATTCGTCACGGCGAATCCGCTTGGAATCTTGAAAATCGCTTCACCGGCTGGGCCGACGTAGATTTGACCCCAAATGGGGCAAAACAAGCGCATACCGCTGGCGAAAAACTCCTCAAAGCAGGCTATGTATTTGATATTGCCTACACCTCTGTTCTCAAACGTGCGATCAGAACCCTATGGGGCGTACAAGATGCCATGGATCTCATGTGGATTCCGGTAGTTCATAGTTGGCGTTTAAATGAGCGTCACTATGGCGCCTTGACTGGTTTAAACAAAGCAGAGACGGCATCGAAATATGGTGACGAGCAAGTTCATATTTGGAGAAGATCGTATAACGTTCGTCCCCCTCTTTTAGAAGCGCATGATGAGCGCAATCCACAAAAAGATCGACGCTATGAAAAACTGCAGTCCTCTGAAGTGCCGCTGGGTGAATGTCTTGAAGACAATGTAGAGCGAGTGCTACCCCTATGGAACGAGTCAATCGCGCCAGCCCTTAAAGCAGGCAAGCGCATTGTCCTAGTGGCACACGGCAATAGCATTCGGGCACTCATCAAATACTTAGATCAACTTTCTGACGAGGCCATTATGGAAGTAAATGTTCCTAATGGAATCCCCCTGATATACGAGCTGGATGACAACCTCAAGCCTATCCGCCATTACTATTTAGATTAATGAAGAAAAATATGCGCCAATTTTTTAAAAACTTTGCCCTCATTGCGATTGGCTTAATTGCAGGAGTAACGGCCACCATTCAATTGTCGGCAACAGCTCAACAAAATACGACATTGCCACTGGATGAATTACGCACACTGTCGAATGTCTTTGCTCAAATCAAACGTGAATACGTTGAACCAATTGAAGATAAACAGTTACTGACAGATGCAGTAAAGGGCATGGTTAGCAGCTTGGATCCTCATTCCACATTTTTAGATAAAAAAGATTTTGAAGAAATGCAAGAGCAAACTACGGGTAAGTTTGCTGGCCTTGGAATTGAAATCACCTCTGAGGATGGCTTAGTTAAAGTCATGAATCCTATTGAAGGTAGCCCCGCAGAGCGTGCTGGACTTCAAGCTGGCGATCTGATTACGCGCCTAGATGACAAACCTGTTCGCGGCATGTCTCTCGATAAAGCAGTTCGCACAATGCGCGGCACACCCGGCACCAAGATTACTTTAACCATTTATCGTAAGAGTGAAGAGCGTACTTTTCCAGTGACGATTACTCGCGCAGAAATTAAAGTCCAATCGGTCAAAGCCAAGATTTTGGACAATGACATTGCTTGGGTTCGCATCACCAGCTTTCAAGAGCGGACTGTTCCCGATCTTGCCAAGAAACTTACCGACTTAGCAGCACAAGATCCCAAGCTAAAAGGGATCATTTTGGATCTTCGCAATAATGGTGGCGGCCTATTACAGGGCGCGGTTGGGGTTGCTGCAGCCTTCTTGCCAAATGATGCGGTGATTGTGTCGACTAAAGGGCAAACGCAAGACTCTAAACAAATATTTAATGCCACTCCTGCGATGTATCGCCTGAACGAGCCTGGCGATCCACTTGCTGGCGTCCCAGAAATCTTTAAGAAACTCCCCATGGTGGTTTTGGTAAATGCCTACTCTGCTTCAGCTTCTGAGATTGTGGCTGGTGCTTTGCAGGATTACAAACGTGCAACGATTATTGGCAAGACAACTTTTGGTAAGGGCTCGGTACAAACAGTCCGCCCCCTCACCAATGACAGCGCTCTCAAAATCACCACTGCCTACTACTACACTCCGAACGGTAGATCAATTCAGGCATTTGGTATTAAGCCTGATATTGCAGTAGATCAAAACAAAGATGGTGATCCAGACGATGTCCTCATCACTCGCGAGGTTGATAGCGAGAAACACCTACGCAATAAACAAGCCTCTGAAGAAAAACTGATAGCAGATCGTGAGAAGCGTCGCCTTGAAGAATTACAGCGCATTGAAGAAAAAAATGCAAAGAAGACTGATCAAGAAAAAGAAGCTGACAAAGCAAAAGCTAAAAAGCCTGTTGAACTAGGTAGTCCCAATGACTTTATGCTCGAGCAAGCCGTTTCGTATTTAAATGGCGGCCCTGTCAAGCGCTCTGCTTCCAAGCTCGAATAGATTAGCAAGCAAGGTTCGAGACTCATAATGAATGATGAGCAGCTCTTACGCTATTCAAGACATCTATTGCTCGAAGCCATTGACGTTGCTGGCCAAGAGAAACTACTAACTTCACATGCAGTAATTATTGGTGCTGGCGGACTTGGCAGTGCCGCAGCGCCTTATCTTTCGGCAGCTGGCGTTGGCAAGCTCACCTTGATTGATGATGATCAAGTCGATCTAACTAATCTTCAGCGGCAAGTGATGCACTCCCATCAAACTATTGGACAAAATAAAGCGCTGTCTGGAAAACATTTTCTAGAGCAGCTTAACAATTCGGTTGAGATTATTGCTATCCAAGAACGTGCAAACACTGAACTGTTAAATCAAGTTTTACCGAGCGCGAACATTGTCTTAGATTGCACTGATAACTACTTAACGAGACAACTCATCAATGAAGCGTGTGTCCAACATCGACTGCCCTTGATTTCAGGCGCAGCGATTCGCTTTGATGGCCAGGTAAATGTTTTTGATGTTCGCAACCCAAACTCGCCTTGTTACGCTTGTATCTTCTCTCCAGAAGAGCAATTTGAAGAAACCAATTGTGCAAGCATGGGGGTCTTTTCCCCCTTGGTGGGCATTATTGGGAGCATTCAAGCATCCCAAGCTTTACAGCTCCTGATCGGCTTTGGCGACTCATTGCTAGGTAGGATGCTGATGTGGAATGCGCTGACTACTCAAATCGATGAAATTCGATTAATACGCAATCCCCAATGCTTGATTTGTGGCAAGCGCCACTGAGCCTTTTTACTAGGCTAATAAGCGTTCAAGCGCACTCGCCTGAGCTTCTGGCTCAACTGCTTTAAGAACATCGGGAAGGTAGGTTTTGAGCTCACTCACATTCGCTTTGAGAATTTCTCGTTTAACCAACAGTAGTTGACTGAAGTGCATTGAGAAGTCAGTTAAACCCATTGCCAACAAGAGCTTGGTCAATGTGGGGTCGCCAGCCATCTCTCCACAAATTGCAATCGGCGTCTTTGCTGCATTTGCCTGAGTAATGATGGTGTAGAGCAAACTCAAAATCGCTGGGTGCAAAGGATCGTACAAATGCGCTACTGCATGGTCGGCTCGGTCAATCGCGAGGGTATATTGAATTAAATCATTTGTGCCGATTGATAAAAAATCAAAATGGTGAATAAACAGCGGAAGCGTCAAAGCGGCTGCAGGAATTTCAATCATGGCCCCAACCTGGATATTAGGATTAAACGATTGACCTCGCTGATGCAACTGCTGTTTGGCTTTTTTGATTAAGCGGAAGGTTTCATTAATTTCTTTTGCGTGAGCAAGCATGGGAATCATAATCCGCGCCTGTCCATGAGCAGATGCACGCAAAATCGCTCTTAACTGCGTCAAGAAAATCTCTGGTTCAGTCAGCGACCAACGAATAGCTCGTAAACCTAATGGCGAAGTCCCTGTTTGCGATAAATCACTACCCGCTCCCAAGGCTTTGTCTGCGCCAACATCGATCGTTCTGATATTGACAGGTAAGCCATGCATCAAGTCGATAACGCGCCGATACTCTTCGTATTGTTGATCCTCATCAGGTAGCGCTTGATTACGATCCATAAATAAGAATTCAGAACGGAACAAACCAACACCAACTGCACCCAACTCAACCGCCTGTATCGCATCCTCAGGAAGTTCAATATTGGCAAATAATTCAATAGCTACGCCATCCACTGTGCGGGTTCTTGAATGCTTCAGATTCTGTAGTTTGCTAGTCTCTTCGATTGCCTTGACTTGAAGGGCACGATACTCAGCCAATAATTGTTCGTCAGGGGCAACTACGACCACCCCATGCTCGCCGTCCAAAATCAGCCAATCGCCATGGCGGATCATCTCACTCGCATGACGCACACCAACCACCGCGGGTATTTCCATACTGCGCGCAACAATGGCCGTATGAGAGGTCTTGCCTCCCAGGTCAGTGACAAAGCCTGTGAAAGCATGCTCTTTAAAACGTAACATATCGTGTGGAGCGATGTCGTGCGCAACAATAATGGCATCGACTCCAAGCTCGCTTGATGGTAGAGCATCTGGTGCTTGTAAAGAATCCGATTGCTGATTACTGAGGGCCTTTAAAACACGCTCCGCTACCTGACGAATATCATGGGCTCGCTCTTTAAGATAGGCATCTTCAATTTCAGCAAACTGCTCTAACAAATCATTTAACTCGGTCGTTAAAGCCCACGCTGCATTTAAACGCTCAGTCCGAATGAGCTTCAGGGGTTTTTCAGCAAGTGCAGGATCGGTCAAAATCATCCCGTGAACATCTAAGAACGCAGCCATTTCTTGAGGCGCGTCTTTTGGCAAACCCTTACGTAATTGCTCAAGCTCTAAACGGACTTGTTCAAAGGCATCTAATAATTTTTGGGCTTCTGCCTCTTCTTTGCCGGGCTCAATCACATGATGACTAACCTCTAATGCTGCGCGCGATATTAATACGGCCTTGCCAATTGCAATACCCTTAGATACCGGAATACCATGCAAGGCAAATGTCATATTTAGTCAGCCTCGCCAAAACGGTTATTAATAAGCGCTGTTAATGCCTGCATTGCTTCATCCGCCCTATCGCCAATCGTTTCAAGCGTAACGGTACTGCCAATTCCGGCGGCCAACATCATGACACCCATAATGCTCTTGGCATTAATTTGTCGGCCATTACGAGACAGCAATATTTCACAAGGAAATTCCGCTGCTAATTGAGAGAGCTTGGCAGAAGCCCTGGCATGCAGTCCTAACTTATTCACAATCTGAATATCAGCAACTGGCATTTAAGTTTGCTCCTGCGTTTTTTCTGTGGTGACTTTATTGCCCAAGCGCAAGATGCCGTTCTGACCACCTTGCAGTGCTTTAAGCGCTAAGGTCTCTAAGTCATCTTCCCGATGCGAAATGCAGCGCATCAACATCGGAAGATTTAAGCCTGTTAAAACAATCACTCTGGGGTGTAGCCCGGATACCGCGCCACTCATTTCTAATTTAGTTGCCACATTAGCGGGTGTGGCTCCCATGACGTCCGTGAGTACCAGCACTCCATTACCACCATCTACTTCATTGGCAGCTTGTAATACACGTTCAAAACTGGTCTTGGTATCTTCATGAGGCGGAATATCAATTGCGCGAACTCGATCTGGTGATTTGCCAAAAATATGCTCGGCAAATCCATACATAGCGCTTGCTACCGGGGTATGCGCAACGATAATAATTCCAGCCATTTTTATTTCAATGCTTTCTCTAAAGCGTCTAGCCAAAACTGAGCTACATGAAAACCGCTTTGCTCAGTTATTTCAACAAAACAAGTCGGGCTTGTGACATTAATTTCCGTCAAAAATCCACCGATTAAATCTAATCCTACTAAAAATAAACCGCGTTGATTAAGTAATAGAGCCAATTTTTGTGCAATCCCCAATTCTTGAGTGCTTAGTGGCATTGCAACTCCCATGCCCCCAGCAGCCAAGTTGCCCCGAATCTCGCTACCTTGCGGAATACGAGCCAATGCAAAAGGCACGACCTCACCACCAATTAAAAGGACCCGCTTATCACCCTGAACAATCTCTGGCAGGAAACGCTGAATCATCAAGGTTCTGGAGCCGCCCTCTCCCAGAGTCTCAACAATACTTGCTAAGTTTAGGCCATCGGGTCCGACGCGAAATACGCCCATACCACCCATACCATCCAAGGGCTTAATCACGATATCGCGATGTTCTTTATGAAACTCCATTACCGCTGAGAGTTCACGAGTCACTAAAGTAGGGGGGATCAAATCAGGAAATTCAGTAATGGATAGCTTTTCTGAATGATCCCGAATGGCGCTTGGATCATTGAACACCTTCGCGCCTTGACGAACAGCGGCAGACAAAAGCCAGGTGGTATTGAGGTACTCAATATCAAATGGAGGATCGGTGCGCATTAGCACTGCAGAAAAATCCTTTAGGGTGCGTGACTCTGTTTTTCCTAAGTCAAACCAAGAATTTCCACTAGGTTTAATTGCTAATGCTTGGCAATCAGCAACTACAGTTTCATCTCTCCAAAGAATATTGCGGTTTTGTGCAAACCATAAATGATGTCCCGCAGATTGAGCAGCACGCATCATGGCTAGAGTCGAGTCTTTCGAGACCTTAAAACTCTCAAGTGGATCTGTAATAAATAAAAAATCCATTGATCTACCTTTGGCTTGCTATATGCAATGTATCAATATTAAGCAGCTTCTGCATCAGGATCGGTCCGCTCTAACTCTAAGGATGCGGCTAGCAAGGCAAGGCGAGCAACTACGCCATAGAGATAAAAACGATTAGGGGCTGCACTACCCGGCTTGGCCTGAAGATCAGGCATCGAGTTTTGCTCAAAAGCCAGTGGCACAAAATGCATGCCTGGTGCATTGAGATTTTCATCTGGCCCACGATCAGTGTGAACGCGGTAGAAACCACCAATCACATAGCGATCAATCATGTAGACCACTGGCTCGGCAACAGCCTCGTTGACTTTTTCAAAGGTGTAGACACCCTCTTGGACCAATACATCGCTGACCTCAAGGCCTTCCTTGACCACACTCATCTTATTACGATCTTTACGGTTGAGATCCTTCAATTCTGCAGGATCATGTACCACCATCACTCCCATGCCATAGGTTCCGGCATCGGCCTTCACTACGACATAAGGCTTCTCTTTGATGCCGTACTCGCGATATTTCTTTGCAGTCTTTTTCAGAATTTGTTCAACTGCTGCCTGCAGCTCGTCTTCACCTTTACGCTCATGAAAGTTCACATTCTTGCAGCTTGTGAAAAATGGGCTAATCATCCAAGGATCAATGTCGACGACCTTAGAAAACTTTTTTGCAACTTCTTCATAAGCTGCAAAGTGATTCGATTTACGACGGGTCTGCCAACCTGCGTGCAAACCAGGCAATAAATACTGCTCGTAAACATTTTCTAAGATAGGAGGAATGCCTGCAGATAAATCATTGTTGAGCAAAATAGAGCAAGGATCAAAATCTTTTAGGCCGAGACGTTGCTTCTTCAGACCTAAGCGCGCTAATGGCTCCATCAATAAACGATTGCCATCGGGCAATTCAATCCAAGTGGGTTTCTTAATCTCATCTGAAAGAGTACCTAGGCGAACGTTTAAACCTGCTTGGCGCAAGATCGAAGATAAGCGTGCAATATTTTGTAGATAAAAAGTATTGCGGGTATGACGCTCTGGAATCAGCAACAGATTCTTGGCTTCAGGACAAATCTTCTCAATCGCAGCCATCGCAGCCTGAACGGCAAGGGGCAACATCTGAGGCGATAAGTTATTAAATCCACCAGGGAATAGATTGGTGTCGACCGGGGCAAGCTTAAAGCCTGAATTTCGGAGATCAACTGAGCAGTAAAACGGCGGTGTGTGCTCTTGCCACTCCAGCCTAAACCAGCGCTCAATCGTTGGGGTTGCTTCTAGAGCCTTAGACTCGAGTTCGAGTAAAGGGCCGCTAAGGGCTGTGATGAGATGTGGAACCATTTCATCATTGTAAGATTATTAAAAGAAAGACGCGGAATCCAGGGATTCCGCGCTTAAAAACCAGGCAGCCGTCTTAGGCCGCCTGATTGAGGGGTAATGAACTAATTAAGAACCGTAAGCTGTTTCTTCGTGGGAAGCAATATCCAAGCCTTCGCGCTCTTCTTCTTCCTTAACACGCAGACCAATAACCATATCGATCAACTTAAAGGCAATGAAAGAAACTACGCCAGACCAGATCAAGGTAGTAATCACACCTTGAGCTTGGATCCACAATTGGCTAGCAATTGAGTAGTCGGGGGCAGTTGCGTTAGCAACGTAATCCCAAATACCTGTGCCACCCAATGCTGGGTCAGCAAATACACCGGTTAACAAAGCGCCCAAGATACCCCCAACGCCGTGTACACCGAATACATCTAAGCTGTCATCAGAGCCCAAGATTTTCTTGAGTCCTGTAACACCCCACAAGCAAACTACACCTGCAGCAACACCGATAGCGAGAGCACCCATTGGGCCTACAAAACCAGCAGCTGGAGTAATAGCAACTAAACCTGCTACGCAACCAGATGCGCCACCTAACATCGATGGCTTACCTTTGAGAATCCACTCAGCGCATGACCAGCCGATAACAGCCGCAGCAGTCGCTAAATAGGTGTTAACGAAAGCCAATGCAGCACTACCGTTAGCCTCAAGAGCTGAACCAGCATTAAAGCCAAACCAACCGAACCACAAGAGTGCAGCGCCAGACATGACATACACGAGGTTATGTGGCTTCATTGATTCTTTGCCGTAACCTAAACGCTTGCCGATTACGAAGGAGCCAACTAGACCAGCGATAGCAGCATTGATGTGTACAACGGTACCACCAGCGAAGTCTAGAATACCCTTCTGCCACAACCAACCAGCACGAGCTGTAATCGCTTCGAGTGATGCAGCATCTTTAATGTCATCGGGACCAGGCCAGAACCAAACCATGTGTGCGATTGGAATATAGCTAAATGTGAACCAGAGGATCATGAAAACTAAAATTGCAGAGAACTTAGCGCGCTCAGCGAATGAACCAATGATCAAGCAGCAAGTAATTGTCGCGAACACTGCTTGGAAAGCCATAAACACATACTCAGGAATGCCAACACCCTTAGAGAAGGTTGCTGCGATAGAGTCTGGTGTCAAGCCAGCCAAAAAGAGTCGATCTGTTCCACCGATGAATGCCCCGCCTTCCGTGAAGGCAAAACTGTACCCGTAGAGAGACCAGAGCACCGTTATCACAGAGAAGATCATGAAGCACTGCATACAAATAGACAGTACGTTTTTGCTACGTGTCAGACCGCCATAGAACAAAGCCAAACCAGGAAGTGTCATCAACAACACGAGTGCGGTTGACATCAACATCCAAGCGGTATCGCCTTTGTTTACTGTGTCGGCAGGAGCCGCAGCAGCTGGAGCGGCAGCAGGTGCAGAAACAGCAGGCTTCGCTGAGTCAGCAAATACTGGCGCGCTTACCATTACACCAGTTGCACCGATAGCCATGGCCATCGCGCTTCCAGCAATAAGTCGTTTCATCCAAGTTAACATTTTCAACCTCTCTTTAAAGTGCTGACGCGCCGGTTTCACCGGTACGAATGCGAATGACGTGTTCAACAGGGGAGACGAAAATCTTGCCGTCGCCAATCTTGCCAGTTTTGGCGGACTTCTCAATCGCCTCAATAGCTTTTTCTAAGATGCCGTCATCTACAGCGGCTTCGATCTTTACCTTAGGCAAAAAGTCGACAACATACTCAGCGCCACGGTACAACTCAGTGTGGCCCTTTTGACGACCGAAACCTTTAACTTCAGTAACGGTGATGCCCGAAACTCCCACTTCCGAGAGAGCTTCGCGCACTTCGTCAAGCTTGAAAGGCTTGATGATTGCGGTGATTAATTTCATACGTTTCTCCGTTCAGGAAAATGGATTAGAAAGTTTTGGTGAGTGCAACTACAGCGTTACCGCGTCCAGCATTGCCGCCGTTAGGTGTTGCGTACACATATGTGCTACCAACTTTTTGAGCGCTTGTACCTGTGTAGTAAGCACTGCCAGATAAGCCGCCGCCAAAGTCTTTAGTCAAACCCAACTTCCAATCTGCGTAAGACGCGTTCCAAGTTCCGCCATTGCCGGCAC